>JABIRX010000038.1 GCA_018667735.1 Alphaproteobacteria bacterium
CGGCGCAGGACGTCTTACTTAGACCAGTGAGCTGTTACGCTTTCTTTAAAGGATGGCTGCTTCTAAGCCAACCTCCTGGTTGTTTTGGACATTCCACTTCCTTTCCCACTTAACCATAACTTTGGGACCTTAGATGGCGGTCTGGGCTCTTTCCCTCTCCACCATGGACCTTAGCACCCATGGTGTGTCTGCCGTATAGTACTTCTCGGTATTCGGAGTTTGGTTAGGTTTGGTAAGCGGTGAAGCCCCCTAGCCCATCCAGTGCTCTACCCCCGAGAGTATTCATACGACGCTCTACCTAAATAGATTTCGCGGAGAACCAGCTATTTCCTAGTTTGATTGGCCTTTCACCCCTAGACACAAGTCATCCCCTAATTTTTCAACATTAGTGGGTTCGGTCCTCCAGTGCATGTTACTGCACCTTCAACCTGCTCATATCTAGATCACTAGGTTTCGGGTCTAATCCGACAAACTATGACGCCCTATTAAGACTCGCTTTCGCTGCGCCTACACCTAACGGCTTAAGCTTGCTAAATAAATTAAGTCGCTGACCCATTATACAAAAGGTACGCAGTCACTCCGAAGAGCTCCTACTGCTTGTAAGCATTCGGTTTCAGGTACTATTTCATCCCCCTTATCGGGGTGCTTTTCACCTTTCCCTCACGGTACTAGTTCACTATCGGTCACATAAGAGTACTTAGGCTTGGAGGGTGGTCCCCCCATGTTCAAACAAGATTTCTCGTGTCCCGTTCTACTCAAGGATAATTTTGCTTTTTACCTATACGGGGCTATCACCCACTATGGCCTGCCTTTCCATGCAGTTCTAGTTATTACAAAATTACCACTGGCCTGGTCTGCGTTCGCTCGTCACTACTAGCAGAGTCTCGGTTGATTTCCTTTCCTCCGGCTACTTAGATATTTCAGTTCACCGGGTTCGCCTCATATACCTATGTATTCAGTATATGATAACCATAAAAATGGTTGGGTTTTCCCATTCAGAAATCCTCGGATCAAAGTTTGTTCGCAACTCCCCGAGGCTTATCGCAACGTACTACGTCTTTCATCGCCTTTATGTGCCAAGGCATCCACCGAATGCCCTTTTTATACTTAAATTCAGCTGATAACTTTTTTTGATGCTATATGCAGAACTAAACTTACATTTAAAGAAAAAATCTTTAAATTAAATTTAACATATATTTATTTGTCTCCACAACATCTAACTCGATTTATTCGCGTTAAATATTATGATTGTTATTTAGTATTTCTATTCACTATTTCAAAGAACAAACTCTAACTAAAAAAGCTAGAGAGCAAAATATATATTCAGATTCACTAAAGTCAACCAGTTATTTTGTTTTTTTTGATTTATTTTTATTTTGCTCTTTTTTTACTTTTAACATACCATTGTTGCTTAAAAACATAGGCTTTGATTTACAAGGTTATTATTCGGCTCTACTAATTATGCGCAAAACCAGACTACTAATAAAAAATATTGCAAGTACAAGATACAATGCTGACTTGCAATCAAAAGCAAAACTCAACAAATTAAGTGATTTAATATTGGGACCAATATTAGATTGTAACAACCCTGAGCTTAAATTTTTCCCAAAAGCTTCTGGTTGCAGTAGAGGAGTAGTAGCAGAATTTAATAATGAAAAATTTTTAATTAAAACATATAATGGCTTAAATAATCATTTAAGCAGATTTAGTGGCGACACATGCATTCTACCTGATCGACAACTTTGCAATGACGATGTGACAGAAATATTTTCCTCTGGCTTTTTTAATGAACGAGAATGTTTTGATGAGTTTTTAGCCATGCGTCACTTAGCTAAGTTTTACTCTTATTTAGATTGTAATATCCACACTGATAGAAACCACCTACTTATAGAGCATAACTTTTCTAAAACGGTTAGAGCATTATATGTAAAATCTCTAAGCCCATGGAAAATTGATCAAGATTCAGCTCTTTATAATACAAGTATTAAAGGTAAGCTAAGAAAAATAGTAAAAAAAACTTTCTGGATAGAAGCCTCACTTGGTGCTTATGATTTTTTACATCAAATCGCTTATACTAATGAAGAAGCATTTCATCGAATTGATACATTTGGAGATAAAGATGAGAAATCATTAAAAACAAAAACTCTTAACATGTTTTTTCCACCAGATGAACTATTACATTTTTCATGCTTACTAAAAAAAAGCACCAGTGACATACCAAAAGCTTTACTATCTGCATATGGCCTTAGATTATTTAAATTTAGTACAAAAGAGATGCTAGCTGAGCTTGACTACTTTATAGAATATGTAGCGCAAAACGAAAAAGTGACAGAAGAAGACCAAGCAACAAAATTAAAACTTATAACATTAGATGATAAACTTGACTATACTATACCTACATTATCTGAGTTAAAAAATCTAAAAAAAGACCTCATCCACTATGCAAAAGAAGAGTTTTTGGATACTTTAATCGCAATAGCAGAAATATATGACATCAATCATGAACAAAAGTTATTACAAAAAAAAATAGCCACACCTTATTTAGAAGAGCTTCACAGAAAGAAAAAAAAATTCGCAAACCAAGAAGCTACTTTAATGCGCTAACCAATGTTATTTATGCTAGTTACACAAATTACACTTGTATTATAATTTTTATAAGCTATTTTATTTTTTCCTTAATTTAATATATTAATAAAAATGGGCTATAAACTAAAAACTAAAAGCGGAGCTAAAAAAAGATTTAAAGTTAAAAAATCTGGCAAAGTAATAGCCGGCCAAGCTGGTAAAAAACATAATATGAGAAAAAGAAGCAAGGAAGCAATTAGAGATTTGAGAGGTACAACAGTTTTATCTGTTGCAGATAGCAAGATTGTAAAACAATTTTTACCATATGCGTAAATTTAATAATAGGTAGATAATGGCACATATAAAAACAGGAGTAACAGCTAAAAAGAAGCATAAAAAAATCCTTAAACTAGCAAAAGGCTATAGAGGAAGAGCGAAAAATTGTTTTAGAGTAGCTGTAGAAAAAGTTGAAAAAGCATTACAATATGCATACAGAGACAGAAAAAAGAAAAAAGCAGACTTCAGGGCTTTATGGATACAGAGAATTAATGCAGCTGTGAGAAGCGAAGGATTAACTTACTCTAAATTTATGAATGGAATTAAGAAGTCAGGCATAAGTCTAAATAGAAAGCAGCTTTCAGAGCTTGCAATTAGTGACCAAGAAGCATTCAAACAAATTATAGAGACCGCTAAAAAAGCAGCGTAAACTGGCATTAACAAATAGAGGAGACATGTTAAAATGTCTTTTTCTATATTATCAGCTCTTAATTATTCATACTTAAAAAAAACATATTTTTGAGCTTAACTCACCTTAATATTGATTTTTTTTAGAAAAACACTTTTTTTCAACCTAAAATTGTGTTATACTAATATCCTAATTAAATTTTGGGTATTAACATGAGAAAATTATCATCAAGAGCAGCACTTTTAATTAAAAATACAAAAGCAACTTCATTTTCAACGCACAAAATAGGCACTACTGCATATAGCGCCCAAGAACTCATTGATAATAGTGCTTTGCAAAATACTAGAGCAACACAGGCACGAGCAATTCATTCTTCCATACCAAAAGCAATCTCAAAAATTAGTATAAGAGAGCTTAAAGGTAAAAAAGAGCTGTTAAAGGCTAAATTGTCCCAGGAAGAAAGCCACTTGCAGGAGGAGAATAAAATAATTATACAAAATATTTTAGCTAAATATAAAAAATCAGCACATTTGTTTGCCGAAAATTTATCTCTTGAGGAAAGAGCTCCATTTTTTACAAAAACTAAACTTATAGAAGATAATATGGCACAAATGATTACTGTAGATTTAGAATGCCCTATTGCTTTGTTAAAGGAAAAACATGGTAAGAAAAAAACTATAGAAATAATAGCAAAAAACCCTGTGATAGTTAGCTTAACTGCGCATCCTACAGAAAATCGTAATCTAGAATTTTTAAAATTAATAGATTCAGCTGAAAAGCTAGCTTTGATAACATCAAATTACAAATCCAGAACAAGTTCAAAACTTAACTCGCTTATTAAATTAAAAAATCTTTATAGAAATCTAGACTTAACATGGCCAGATCAAGAAACTAACCTAGCAAATGCTTTTAATTCAACATGGCAACATATTTTTGCTAAATTGGCAGCAACTGAGGTTACTTTAACAAAAAAAAGAACATCTTCAGATGAAAGAGATTTGTTTTTATTCCATATTGAAAGATCAAATGATCATTTCCTACATTTACAGGAGAAACATCCTGAGTTAATTACCCCAGGGCAATTTACACTAAAAACTTGGATGGGCGATCTAGATGGTAAGCCGCATAACATGCCAAAAGATGGGCTTGCTTTTGTTTTAGCTTTACAACAAAAATTTAAAAGTGACTTAACAAACAAAGTTGCAGCAATATGTGATATGGTAAGTTATTTAGAATTAGACCCAGCATCAAAACTGAAAGCAGAGAATACCCTTGAGAATATACATATTGCAATAGCAGATTTAGATGCAGGCAGATTGTATGAGAATAAGGATGTTGAAACTTTTGGAAACTTTATGAATATAAATCTAAGGCAATTAAATTTATTATTAGCAGGAAAAACAGAACAAATAAATTTAATGCATTTAAGGAAATTAGAGTTATTCCTCCAACAAACAGAACTCAGATACTTACAATCCCCCTTTACTCTAAGACAAGAAACTATGGAAACTAATAAAGTAGCTGCAGAGTTGCTAAATATGGAATATTCACAGTATGAAGAGTTAGAAACAAATAAAAAAATAGCTCAATTAAAGGGTTTATTTGAAGAGCCAGCTAGTAATATAGAAACCTATATAGGCAAATTAACACCACATGCACAAAGAGAGTTATTATGGGCAATTATAGCTTTAAAAGTGGGAGCAGATGAACATATTATTTCGCAATATGAAACTTATGAAACAATTGCAGCTTTACGAGCTATCTATGCTGTAGCTGAAGAATTTTATTCTCAGCCAAACGCAGCTGAAATTTTTGCAAAATTATTATCTGCTGTGCCCTTAGAGTTACAAGAGAATCTCTTTTCTGGAACATTAAAAATGTCAGCGCAAAAGATCAAAATATCACCCTTACCTGAAGAAGTTAAAACCATCACTAACATAGCAGAAGACACAAAAGCAGCAATCAAGCACCCATGGCTATATGGCAATCAGATAACTCAAGTTAGAAGTAATAGTGATGGAGGAGAAAAATTTGGCACAATTACAGCGCCCATCGCTAATGCGCTTACAGCCATAGAAGTTATTCTTTCTAATCAAAAAGCTAAAATTCTAGCTGGTATTGGGAATGATCAAATCACTAGAAGTGGTGGTACAAGCACTAGAGAAGAAGGACCTAAAACATTTACAGTTCAAGGAAGCAATATGCAAGGATATTTATCTTCTATACCAGCTTGTATTACTGGTACTAACCCAAAAGGTGGCGTAACTATTTCAGCCTTAGCAGAGAAATATCCAGAAGAATTAAATCACCTCATGAAAAAAGCTCAAGAAATGCACCAGAAAACTGAGCAAGGCTTTAAAACAGAGTCAGCAGCATATTCTCAATATTTAACCAAAAGAGGAGTTATTGCAGGGGCTGTACAAAAAAAATTAGGCTTTGCAAGTAGTAGACCAGAAGCTAGAAGCTCCCTAAAATCTAGCAGTTCAACTATAGTTTCACTCACACAATATGATGACTCAGTAACAAAAGAAATTAGAAGAATTGGTGCAATGAACATGGAAACTATCTCTGGCATGAATATATTTACTTTTGCACCATTTACTGATGATTTATGGGCAGGGCATAGCAGAAATTTTATGGCAGATTTTACCAAAGTACCTATGAATCAGCAAATATTATTTAATGCCTTATTGGGTCTAGGCTGCACTGATTTAAAAACCTATCTTCATGCAAATACTATACCTAATTTAGATAAAACTATGGTCAAATTAAATGCAAAAAAATATGCTGAGCTAATTAGTTTGTCTGGCGAGGCTTTAACTGTTGAAAAATCACTATTGAGTGATAGACAGATACAAGAATTAGCAATATGCTACAATATTAATATAGCACATAACGCACTCAGAAATATAATGCTACCTATATCTATGCATTTAGATATAGGTAGCAATAAAATGCTAGAATTAATATATGAACAAGTTGAAAATGGCAGCTTATCACACAAAGAGGCCGTAAAACAAGCTACCACTATTGCTTCCTTATCAAGTAATTTATCGGAAAATATTAAAAAAGAATTTAGTGCCTTAGCAAATAGACTGACTGAATTAGAAGGACCATTACAAGAAAAACAAGAAACGACTATTAAAGCATATAATGCTCTTAAATCAGGTAATATGGTAGAGTTTTCACTAGCAACGGATAATTTATATCAAATAATCTCTACCATCAATTTTCCTGAACCAGTGCGAAGAGTAACTAAGCCAGAATTACTAATTGAAGCTAGAGAACAAGATCAAAGAGCAGCCATCTTAGAGCAAGTAGCACACCCATCCACAATCAGAGGGGAAAAAGCTGAATGGAACTGGAGGCAAAGAATCAATAGCTCTGAAACTACTCATACATTGTGCAAATAAATAAAAAAATGTTAAATAATAATAAATACTATATTGTACAACTTATTTGAAATAAATATGACTTTAAAAAACACATTTTCAACTGAGTTAAAATCAATAGATGGTAGCAAAGAACTTGAAGAGTTGAGACTAAAATATATTGGAAAAAAAGGCCTTATCTCTCTAGAGTTAGCTAAGATTGGCAAACTAACCGCAGATGAGCGTAAGGCTAAAGGCCAAGAAATTAATAAAATCAAAACTTATGTTAATGATGAAATAACTAAGAAAAAATCAGAGTTTGCCAAAATTGAGATAAATAACCTAATGAAAAATGAGGTAATTGATCTAACACTGCCAGAACGCAAAACAAATATTGGTTCAATTCACCCAATTAGTTACGTTATTGCGGAAGTAACAAAAATTTTTACCAAGCTTGGTTTTACAGCAGTAGAAGGGCCTGAAATAGAAGATGATTACCATAATTTCACCGCTCTAAACATTGCTGAAAATCACCCAGCTAGACAAATGCATGACACATTTTATTTTGCTGATTTAAAAACCTTGCTTAGAACTCACACCTCATCTGTACAGATTAGGACTATGCAAAAAGGTAAACCACCCTTTGCAATTATTGCACCTGGTAAAACTTATCGCTCAGATTCTGACGCAACTCACACCCCAATGTTTCACCAGATTGAAGCCTTATATATTGCGGAAAAAGCTAGTATGGGACAGTTGAAATTTGTAATACAGCAATTTCTAGACCAGTTTTTTGGTAAAAACATTGAGCTTCGTTTTAGAAGTAGCTTCTTTCCTTTTACCGAACCATCCGCTGAAGTTGATATTGGCTGTAAAATTCTTAAAGATAAAATTGATCTTACACAAACAGGAGATTACTTAGAAATTATGGGCTGCGGCCTTGTTCATCCTAATGTCTTGGAAGCCGCAAATATCGATAGTAATAAATATAGAGGTTTTGCACTTGGAATGGGTGTAGAAAGAATTGCTATGCTTAAATATGGCATGCGTGATTTAAGACAATTTTTTTCAGCTAATAAGAATTGGATTACTAGTTACAATTTTAAACCATGGCAATAATAAAAAATATCTTTAAATGTACATTTGCTCTTGCGTGCTATAAATAAATTTTTACAATAAATATTAATTGAATCATTCAAATTATGTTAACATCCACTTTTGCTTTAATATTATTAGCTTATTTTATTGGCTCTATACCTTTTGGCTTAATAATTACAAAATTTTTAGTAAAAAAAGACATTAGAACAATAGGTTCTGGCAATATTGGTGCAACTAACGTGGTGAGAGCTGGTGGCAAAAAACTTGGTGCGCTTACCTTATTCCTAGATGCTCTAAAAGGCCTTCTCTGCATTGCCTTAGCACATAAATTTAATATTAATAATTTGCTTTTTATAAACCTAATTGCATTATTTGCAGTTTTAGGACATTGTTTTCCTGTTTGGCTTAAATTTAAGGGTGGAAAAGGAGTTGCAACATATTTAGGCATATTACTTATCTTAGATCCAATTTTAACCTTATTCATAATGTTAGGTTGGTATGTAGTATTTTACATTACCTACATAGTTTCTTTTGCATCAGTTCTTGTTGTGATCACTATAATATTATTCCTAATCATGCAGCTTACTGTTACCAACATACCTCTTATTATTGCCTCAATTATTATAATATACAGACATAAGGAGAATATTTCTCGTATGCTGAAAGGAAAAGAATCTAGTTTTAAAAAATGAGCCAAAAACAACCTGAAATCTCATTTGAGTTTTTCCCACCAAAAAATAGATCAATGGCCATAGCTTTATGGAAAGCTATAAATAAATTAGCACCCTTAAAACCTAACTTTGTGTCGGTTACATATGGTGCAGGAGGATCAACTAGAGAGAGAACTCATAATACTATTCGCAACATTATTAAAAAAACAGAGCTAACCCCAGCTTCTCATTTAACCTGTGTTGGTGCTAGCAAAGAGGAAATTAGTAAAATTGCTAAAAATTACTGGAAAATGGGGGTAAAGCATATAGTAGCTCTGCGTGGCGATTTGCCACAGAACTATCAACATAATGATAATGGTTATCAATATGCTAATCAACTAGTTTCGGGGCTCAAAAATATTGCAGATTTTGAAATTTCTGTGGCAGGTTACCCAGAAATGCACCCTGAGGCAAGAAATCTAATAGAAGATATTGATAACTTAAAACGAAAAGTTGATGCTGGCGCAGATCGCATTATCACACAATTCTTTTTCGATAATAATAAATTTTATGAATATCTAAATATTATTGAAAAAAAACAAATTAAAATTCCTGTCATCCCTGGTATTTTACCTATTGTGCATTTCAAACAAATGGTTAAGTTTGCTAAATTATGCGGCACTTCAGTCCCCAAAGAATATTTTTCATTATTTGATGATCGCTTTACTGACGAAACATCTAAACAGTTATTAGCAGCGCATATTGCTATTAAGCAATGTGAAGATTTAATTAAAAACAATGTAAAGGATTTTCATTTTTACACCCTAAATAGAGCTGAGTTAACATATGTCATTTTTCATATTTTAAAAAACATCAGAAGCTCAGCATAATATTGTTATTTTTTTTAAGAAAAGCTTGCTCTTGCTGCAAGATTTGTGTAGTAAGGATATTAATATATCAAAGCTATAAAAATGCATCCATACAGAACCCATAACTGCGCTGAATTAAATAAGAATCACGTCTTGCAACAAGTCAAAATTTCAGGTTGGGTTAATAAAAAACGTGATCATGGAGACTTACTATTCCTAGATATTAGAGATCATTTTGGCTTAATCCAGTGTGTAATTGATGCAAGTAACGCAGCTAAAAAGCAAATTGACAAATTTGCCCGCATTAAACTTGAATCCGTTGTGACTATAACTGGAAAAGTAATAGCTAGAACATCAAATACTATTAACAAAAATTTAGCAACAGGCGAAATTGAAATTGCAATAGAGGAATTAATCATAGAATCTATGTCAGAGCAAATTCCTTTTCAAGTTAATGACGAGAACAGCAACTATCCTGAGGATCTCAGATTAAAATATCGTTTTTTAGATTTGCGTAGAACAGAAATGCAAAAAAACCTTAAATTACGCTCTGAAGTTATTTTTTATTTAAGACAAAAAATGGTTGAAAGGGGATTTATGGAAATACAAACCCCTATTTTAACCGCCTCAAGCCCCGAAGGAGCGAGAGATTTTTTAGTGCCAAGCAGGTTAAATCCAGGCAAATTTTACGCTTTACCCCAAGCGCCTCAGCAATTTAAGCAATTATTAATGACCTCTGGCTTTGATAAATATTTTCAAATAGCGCCATGTTTTAGAGATGAAGATGCTAGAGCTGACCGCTCACCTGGAGAGTTTTACCAATTAGATATGGAGATGTCTTTTGCCACACAAGAGGATGTGTTTGCTATAATTGAGCCGGTTTTAAGGGATTGCTTCGCAAATTTTAGTGATAAAAAACTCATTTTACAAGATGGAAAGTTTCCTCATATTACATATCAAGATGCTATGTTAAAATATGGTACAGACAAACCAGATTTAAGAATTGATATTGAAATTGTTGATCAAACTAAGATTTTTCAGGATAGTGATTTTAAAATTTTTAGCAAAAACATAGAAAATGGAGCAGTAGTAAGAGCAATAAAAGCAACAAATTGTGCAGATAAATCACGCAGGTTTTTTGATGATATGATTAACTTTGCTATAAAAGAAGGTGCTGGTGGTCTTGCTTATATAATTTACAATAAAGATGGAACTGTAAAAAGCCCTATTGCAAAACTATTAGGTGACGAGAGACTAGCTAACATTAAGGAATCCGCAAATTTAAAAGATGGTGATGCAATATTTTTTGCTTGCGACAAAGAAAAAAAAGCAGCCAATATAGCTGGTAAAGTTAGAGTGGAAATAGCTAAGCAATGTGACTTAATTGACTCTGATATATTTAAATTCTGCTGGATTATAGATTTCCCATATTACGAAGAAGACGAGGAAACTGGAAGAATAGACTTTAGTCATAACCCATTTTCGATGCCAAATGGTGGTATGGAAGCTCTGGAAACAAAGCATCCATTAGAAATTACTGCTTTTCAATATGACATAGTGTGTAATGGAATAGAGTTATCTAGTGGCGCAATCAGGAATCATAAACCAGAAATTATGTATAAAGCATTTGAAATTGCCGGCTATAATAAGGAAACCGTTGATAAAGAATTTGGCGGTATGATTAGAGCATTTCAATATGGTGCCCCTCCACATGGTGGTTTAGCACCAGGTATTGACAGAATGGTTATGTTGCTTGCAGAAACTGAAAATATTAGGGAGGTAACTGCTTTCCCTATGAATGGTAATGCACAGGATTTATTAATGGATGCACCTAATTTTGTAGATGAAAAACAGTTAAAAGAACTTAATATTACATTAAGTCATCATGCGCAAAAAATTATAGCAGAAACTTGTAATGAATAAAGAGTCACAAAATACCAAAGATAAAAAAACCAAGAGAAGGCAAGATTTAGCAGCTAATTTAAGAGAAAATCTTAAAAGAAGAAAGCAATTAAAAAAACATGGCCAAAAAGACAAAAAGTAAAAAAAAGCTAAAGAAGCTTATTGCCAGAGCAAGAACTAAAAAAGTGCAAAAAATTATGACCGCGGTGAGGATACATAAAGAAAATACACGAAAAATACAAGAAGCTAACAATGTACCAAATGGTAAAGCCCCTTTTAATCAAGGTTTAGCTAATTTAATGTTAAATAATAAAGTCAAGGCATTACGCGGGAAAATATCTTCAAGTCGCAGGCGCTCCAGAGACAGATGGCTAAGTAAGTAAAAATGCAAAAACAACAGATTAATCAAATCTTCACTATTTTTGCCAAAGAGAATAAAGAACCTAAAACTGAATTAATTGCACCAAATGAATTTACTTTATTAGTTGCTATTGTTCTATCAGCTCAAGCAACGGATGTGGGCGTAAATAAAGCAACTAAAGCTTTATTTAGAGATGCCGCTACGCCTGAAGAAATTAATGCTCTTGGAGAAGAAAAGCTAAAAAGCTACATCAAAACCATTGGCCTTTATAATTCAAAAGCTAAAAATGTTATTTTATTATCTAAGATGCTGCTGGAACAAAATAATATTATTCCCGATAATGTAGAAGATCTGCAGAAATTTCCTGGTGTTGGAAGAAAAACCGCCAATGTATTTTTAAATTGTGCCCGCAAAAAATTAACTATTGGTGTAGATACACATGTGCAAAGAGTAAGTAATAGAATAGGTTTGGTTAAAAGTAAAAATACTTTGCAAACCGAAAAACAATTATTAAAAAAATTACCCAAAGAATGGTTGCTTTATGCACATCACTGGCTAATTTTACATGGCCGCTACATATGCAAAGCTAGAAAGCCTTTATGTATTGAATGTAAAATATACTCTTTATGCAAATTTAAAGAAAAAACTTATTAATGTTTTTCTTGCACTCTTTTTTTATCACTAGCTTGTAAAACTTTATCCACAAAGGATGTGTCCTGTTTATCTCTTTCTGGTTGTAAAGCTGTACTTGTCTTGCTTAATTGCTCTTTTGACATAGTTGCCTCTTCTCTTCCTTGAAGGAGGAATGTTACATATTGTTTAGGCCTAGATCCCTCTACATAATATTCTTTTAACTCTTTTAACTTTGCAATAGGATCTGTAACAAAAGATAGGTTATATCTAAAGAGCTTTCTGTTACCATTCTCTAATGCTGTTTTTAATAACTCTCCACTGTTAATCAATCCTTTATCCTCGCTTGATAATATAGTTTTGTTATTCAATAAAATTTCTTCTACTATATCCAAATGATTATGTGTGACTGCCTCATAGAAAACACTTCGCTGATCACTATTTAAAATATTAATATCTGCACATCTACTCAAAACTATTTTGAAATTTGTTATATCACCCAATCTTACTACTAAATGTAAGCTTAGCTGATTTATAAATTCTTTTTTACCACTTGCCTTAATGTGCGCATCTAATCTAAGTTTATTTAAAGTTTCAAAGGGATCTTTTAATTTGCTTAGAGCATATTCTGCAACTAACATATTATCTTGCATAATTGCTGGATGTAGTAAATCCCCATTATCTAATATTTTTTTATCACCACTAGAAAGTTGAGATTCTGTAAAATTAATTTTCTTAACATTTCTTCAATTATCATAACATGACCGCCTCTTGCAGCAAGAAGGAATGGGGTTTGACCAAAAATATTAGCCGTATTTATAAAAGCTGTTCTTTGCAAATGTGCTTTAAAATTAGCTAGATCTCCTCTTTTTGCCGCTCTATGTATAGTCATATCTCTAATTTAAATATCATCTAACTTTAATTATAACATAAATTATGTGATTTATATAGAAAATATAACTGCGCTTAAACTTGCTCTATCCATAGGGTTATTTTTATAAATAAATTATGCTTTATAGTAGAAATATTTTACTAGCATAAATTTGAAAGTTTATATAAGTCTCGCTTAAAAAGCATATCTACAAAAAGAGAGTAAATTATCTTATATAAATAAGTTAAATAATTGTTAGCAATGATAAAATTTACTTATGCTAACTTAAAATCTCTGACCAACTTACCTTGCTAATAAATCAAAACAAATGAGCTATATTGATATTAGCAGTAAATATTTAAGTTTTTACAATGCGATTTTCTAGTATTATTGCAATATTTACTCTATTCAATATTAACTAATATTACCTAACTTTATTATAATAAATAAAACTCTTTATTCATGAGCTTCTATATTGGCACTGCTTCTATGTTATTTTATTTCTGCATATGTATATATTGCTAATTTTTAGTGCAGTTAAACCTTATTATATATTATCTCAATTAAAAGTTTAGATAGAGTTAGAATTGACTCACTATTATTAGCGCTATTAGTGATAGTATATTTTAGTCATACGAAGATCGTGGTTTATATTATAAGCAAAAAAAGGAGGTAGAATGAAAGAAGTTACACTTTTAATATAAAAAGATATTAAAATAATTAACCATCATTTTATCATTATTATAGTATTTTGTATTTCATTATATATTATTAAAAAAAATTAAAATTATATAAAATGGCAATATTATCTGATATAGAGATTAGGCAAAGAGCTAAAAAAGACAAAATGATTGACCCTTTTATAGATAGCCTACAAAAAATTAATCAAAAAAATGAGGGGTTAATTTCTTATGGAGTTTCATCTTATGGCTATGACGCGAGAGTAGCTGATGAATTTAAAATTTTCACTAATGTAGACTCGGCTATAGTAGATCCTAAAAACTTTTCTAATGAAGGGTTTGTAACTAGAAAAACTGATGTTTGTATTATACCACCAAATAGCTTTGTTTTAGCGAGAACTGTTGAATATTTTAGAATTCCACGCGATGTGCTAGTTATATGTGTTGGAAAATCCACCTATGCAAGATGCGGAATTATTGTGAATGTTACACCATTAGAGCCAGAATGGGAAGGTCATGTTACCCTAGAATTTTCAAATACTACTCCGCTTCCTGCTAAAATATATGCTGGAGAAGGAGCTTGCCAATTTTTATTTTTAAAAGCAGATAAATTATGTGAAACTTCATATAGTGATCGCTCTGGAAAATATATGAAGCAAGTTGGCGTAACTTTACCTAAAATCTAAATGAAAAGTAAAATAATAATTGAGGGTGGCAATAAATTAAGTGGGCAAATAAAAATTAGTGGCTCAAAAAACGCTGCATTGCCAATTATGGCAGCTACTATTCTAGCTGATGAAGATATTATTTTAGAAAATTTACCTCATTTAGCCGACATTTCAACCATGTCACATTTATTAATTAGTTTAGGGGTTAAAATTGGTTTTAAAGGCCATGGTAATGCTGAAGATGCAAAGGGAAAAACTGCTATTTTAAACGCAGCAAATATTACTAATTTTACGGCAGAATTTGCTATAGTTTCAAAAATGCGTGCTTCCATTTTAGTATTGGGCCCTTTACTTGCAAAATACCATAAAGCAAAAGTATCTTTACCAGGTGGCTGTGCTATTGGTGCAAGACCTGTAAATCTACATCTAGAGGCTTTGGAAAAACTAGGTGCTAAAATTACAGTATCTGCAGGTTATATAGAAGCTGAAGCAAAGAATGGTTTAGTTGGAGCAGAAATTAATTTTCCCGTTATCTCAGTAGGTGCTACTGAAAATACTTTAATGGCAGCAAGCTTAGCTAAAGGAACCACTATCATTAATAATGCAGCCATAGAGCCTGAAATTATTGATCTTATAGATTTACTAAAAAAAATGGGGGCTGATATTAAGGTTAATAAACGACAAATAACTGTAATTGGTAAAAATAAGCTAACATCTACAACTCATAAAATCTCTGCTGATCGTATCGAAGCAGCCTCTTTTGCGGCTGCCACAGTTGCAACTAAAGGGGATGTATTTTTCCCTATGCAAAACAAAGATTTATTTACACCAATACAAAAAGAATTAGAGGCATGTGGTGGTAAAATTACTGAGCTAAATGGAGGTATAAGAATAGCTTATAATGAAGATAATTTAAGCAAAAAAGATTTAATTATTAACACTAGGGAATTTCCAGGTTTCCCAACTGATATGCAAGCGCAATTTGCACCTCTTTTAACTACAACAAACTTTAACAGTAAAATTGCTGAAAATATTTTTGAAAATCGTTTTATGTATGTAGGCGAATTAAATAGAATGGATGCTAAAATAAATATTACTAATAATATTATACAAATTATTCCTACTCAGCTCACTGGTGCAGAAGTAAAAGCAACTGATTTAAGGGCTTCAATGTCTTTAATCATTGCTGGTTTGATAGCTAAAGGTAAAACAACCATTTACAACACTGATTATTTGGATCGTGGTTATGAGTTTGTAGAAGAAAAATTAGCTCGCGCTGGAGCTAATATTTACCGAGAACATTTTTAAATAACCTGACCTGATATTTAACTTTAAAATAATTTGTTAAAAGTTAAAGCGATTAAATTATTGTTATTACCTTTTACATGTCCATAATCTTTAGCATGTACTAAATTAAATTTAAGCCTGCTATTTTCAGCTAAATCATAATTTAAAAATAATTCATAATTTCTTTCTTTACCATTAGTTGCAAAAGATATTACTTCTGAATCATAATAAATATTACCAGATATATCTCTGGAAGTTGGTACAGTTAAAGTAGCTTGACCCGAAGATACTCTTAGAGGCTCTACATAACTAAAACCTAATTTTCCTTTATTTAGATTTTTACTTAAAGAGAATTGTAACTCTCTAGTTTCTAAATCAGAAAAATTACTAAGCATACTATTTTTGCTATCTACTTTACTATTACCAATAGACATAGATGCATATAATTCGTAATCTGCTATGTTACGCAAAGCTTGGAAATTAATATATTTAGTTTCTGTATGCGTATTATCACCAAAAGCACCACTAGTATTTGCACCTAAGATAGAATTACTCTCTTTTAAATAACCAAATGATAAAGCCAAAATATTATCAAATTTATTTAAAGTAAAATTTGTAATATTAGATGTAGTATCATCTGAACTTAAGACTACATTATCAAAAGTTAAATCCTTAGTTAATTGTAAGCTAGTGGATAATATATCACTATCATGCTCATTAAATGAGGTATATCCTTTTGTTTTAGATATATTGCTATTTTCTGTTGTAATTTTAGCATTATACACTTTAGATAATGACAAAGAAACATCTAGAACATCATTAAACTTATTGTTAAAAGTGAAATTATCTATAGAAACATTATTTTCCTTAGCATAATTATCTGTAACTAAATGTTGTTTGTGAACTTCGTTTTTCTCAGTTGTAGTTACATTATAAGATAAATTCTGCAAACTAACATTTTCACTCTTTACACTATATTCTGATTTTGAAATTAAAGAATCTACAGATAAACTAAAATCTATATCATTACTCACTTTGCTGACTAAATCTGCATTGTAAGTAAAATTATAATCATCAAAAAATACTGCTTTATCAAGAAGTGCCAAAGCATTAGAGCTAAAACCATCTCCAAAAACTCCAGATAATGATATCGTACTGTCAGCTAAATCATATGCAACTCCATTAATACTCGTTGTAGGGCTATCATTATTTGCATTCTTAACCAACTCATAAAAATTAACCATACCAGCACCACAATTGCCTGATTCTTTATTACATCCTGTAATATCTGCTGGTTTTACTGTTGTAGCAAATATTTTATTAACAATATCCTGATCTGTTAGAGTGGCGCCATAAGCAGATTTGATTTTAGCTATAATTGCTGCAACATAAGCAGAACCAGAATATTGATCAACTGACATAGCCTCATAATTTCCAGAACTATCATAAGCAAATGAAGTATTTGGAGCAATTAGACATTTATGATCAGCAAATCCGGTGCAATCATAATCATTTTTAAATGTAGATGATTCATCAAGCGTTATCACTGTAACCGTCTTCTGCCCGTAATCATCTTCTTCATTACTTAAATTATAACCACTTACATTAACATCAGCTACGGCAAAAAAAGTTGAGTACTCTCTACCACCAGATGCTGTATCAGCCATAATAATCTGAGACATCAACTCATTACCAACTGGTGTAACAAAGATTTTATTTTCATCATTTAAAATGCTTTTTACATTGTTAAAGTGAGTGTTACTATCATCATAAGTCCTAGCCCAGCTGCTCCTAGTGCCTGGAGTTAAATTATCACCTATTTTAGTGTAATATTTATGTTCAGTACCTCCCTCAAATTCATTATTGTTGAACAATATCACATCTGATTTTTCTGATGCATATAAAACTGCATTATATAAAACTTCACCTGTATTATCTTCCATAATGAAAGTACCTGAATCAATAGTGTCTTCTGTTATTGTGCTATTATCTTGGTCATATTCGGCACTGTAAATATCTTTCCTATAAGTAAATTGTGTTTTTACAGAAACTAATTCTGCACCACTTGCTGCACCCATCATATCACCAGCTTCATTTTTTACCATAATACTAGCCAAATTAGTACCATTAACCACATCATTATAGCCGAAAGTTAAGATATCTTTGTCTATTACTTGATCTATTCCTCCATCATCATAAGACTTCATATAATTATATGAGCTATAAAGCTCACCCTCACATGCAGATATATTTGTAGCGTCACAAATATCATTTGATAGCTTATAATCATTATAGGAAATTGTAATTAACTCTCCCTCAGCATTATATGTATCATTATGCCAATGACTTTTAGCGTTAGCCCCAGACGTAGGCGTTATAATCTCACTATAAATGTCTGAAGAAGTATTTAAGTAACCATAATTAATACTATCTGCGCTAAGATTTAATTTACTATTTACTTGATTAACACCACTTCCAACCAAAGCAATCTTAATCCCAGAACCATTATGTGTTTTACCAAATTCACTCAAATATGTATTACCTTCTGCTATTTGCATATAACCCATAGCCGACTTCCATTCTGAAGTGCTATTCTCAAGACTAGATAATGCAACTACTGAAGTTCCACTTACACAACTGCTATTGCTTGTACTGGTAGAAAAACCAAAATACTCACATGTATAATTTACAGAAAATTCCGACACAGCCACATCACTATTATCACTACTATCGGTATTATCATTTTGTGTCACTGCTTCTCCTGATCTACCAGAAGGACCGCAAGATAATAATAATATTTGTGATAATGAAAATAAAAACAAAAATGACAATCTACTCATAGCATTAAACCCTAAATTTTATTTATTATAACATAAATAAGTAGGTTGTGCAAATAGTAAGTTAAATTAATTTAGATAATTCTTCAACATATAAGCTAAAGCCAAGCGCAGACATATTATGCTCTATGTTGTAGGCGCCACCTCTGGCTATAATATTTTTGAATTTGTTTGAATATATTTCAAATGAAAAATCTGTATGGTAATCGCTATTATTAGACTTAAATAAATCTACAACTATGTTATTGCTCCTAACAAGCTTATGTAGAGCTGAGATAATAGTGTTAAACTCTGACAAGCAATTCTTAATTTCTTGACTTTCGGAGTTGATCTTCACTTCTTTTATGCTTTTTGCTAAAAAATACTCCTTTATATCACTAAAATTAATATGCTCAAATTTACCTAAGTCACCATTTTCTAGAGATTTAGCTAGCTCTAAACTTTGTTCTATTGATATATTCTTTGCCGCACAATATTTAGAAAGCAACATGGGTAGAGATATTGAGATAGTAAAATTATCTATATTTAAGCTTTCTAATGCACTAAACAACAATTTTAGTACCTCCAAATCTTGCCCTTTAGCGCGGATGTTTTCTACTCCTATTTGTGTATATTTTCTACTAAAATCTCCGGATAGAGATTTTCTAAAGTAAATATCTCCTTTATAACAAAATTTTTCAACTGCTATTTTTTTTTGCTTAAATAAACGATTAACCTGCTTAGTTATATCACTCCTAATTTTAAGCGTATTATTATCTACAGGATCTACTACTTTAAAATAATTATCATTAGGTTCTGGCTGATCAAAATCAAATAATGAGGGTAAATATAGGCGGTAACCGCTGCCTCTAAAAAAATTAAGCAAGCTACTTTCTATATCATAATGCTTTTCGGCGCTATCACCATATAAGTCAACAAAACCTGACGGAAGAAGGCTAGTCATTACCTTCTATCGCCAATAAATTGTAAAAGATGTATAAAGATATTAAGAAAATTCATATATAAACTTAATGCGCCAGACAAACCAGCTTTTCTACCTGCTTCGCTATTACCAAGTTGCTGATAAGTAGATTTAAGAGATTGCGTTTGATAAGCGGTAAGACCTGTAAAAATAATAATGGCTACAAATGAAATCAAAAAATGTATAGCACTACTTTTCATAAAAATATTAACTAGCGACATTATTACCACTCCTATTAAACCCATAAATAAAAATGAACCCATAGAAGTTAAATCTTTTTTGGTAGTATAACCATATAAACTCATAGCGCCAAACATAGATGCTGTGATAAATAAAGTTCTTACTATTGATGCTCCCGTGTAAGCAATAAAAATATATGACAGCATTGCGCCCATTAATGTAGCATAAAGCCAAAAGATATTTCTTAAGCTATTATAGCTAGCACTATTCATTTTTGCACTAAACATAATTATAAGCACAAAGGGTGCAAACATAATAACAAACCTTAGTGGCGTTCCATGTATTAGATTTAACAAAGCTGGTGATGTGCTAATAAAAAAGCCAACAAAAGCCGTAATTAATATGCCAATAAACATATTGTTATAAACATTAATCATAAAATCTCTTAAACCTTGATCGTAAGAGAGTGATTGCGCTTTTGAAACTGTTTGAAATCTAGATAAATCCATATTTAACCTTTTGTAATTTATTTTAATAATATAATAACTTGTTTATCTTTTGCAAGACTCTAAAAATATAATTCTATTGCTCATAATGTTCTTTGACGAACTGATTTAACAATCTAACACCAAATCCATGTGCACCCTTTGGCGCTAAATCAGATGCTCTGTCCTTAGATGAGGTTCCAGCTATATCAAGATGAGCCCATGGAGTTTTACCAACAAATCTTTGTAAAAATTGTGCGGCTGTAATACTCCCAGCTCCTCTACCATTACCAATGTTTTGCATATCAGCATTTGGAGAATCAATCATTTTATCATAATCTTCACAAAGTGGGAAACGCCATAATAATTCATCTGTTTTTTCTCCTGCTGAAATTAATTTTTTTGATAATTCATCATTATTTGAAAATATACCAGAATATATATCAGCAAGACTTACCACTATTGCACCAGTTAGAGTCGCTAAATTCACCATTAATTTAGGTTTATAATTTACATTAGTATAATGTAAAGCATCCGCTAGAACCATTCTACCTTCTGCATCTGTATTTAAACATTCTATTGTTTGTCCTGACATGGAAACCACAATATCACCAGGTCTTTGTGCATTTCCAGATGGCATATTTTCTACTACTCCTATTACGCCAACAACATTAACTTTTGCATTTCGCATGGCTAAAACTTTCATCAAACCAACAACAGCTGCAGAACCACCCATATCGGCTTTCATCGCATCCATATTTCCAGCTGGTTTTAAAGATATCCCTCCGGTGTCAAAAACCACACCCTTACCAACAAATGCAAGAGGCTCTTTTGTCTTATCTTCATTACCAAGCCACTCCATAATAATAAGCTTAGATTCAGCATGACTACCTTGACCAACAGCAAGCAAACTATTCATACCTAGCTTTTTCATTTCTTTTTCTCCAAGAATACTAACTTTAACACCTAAATTTTCTAATGTTTCGCATCTTTTTGCATATTCTTCTGTAGTTAATATGTTAGCTGGCTCTGAAATTAAATCTCTCGCATAAAAGACACCATCTGCAATTATTCTTATTTCCTCAAATAATTTTGCAGCCACATCTGATTGCTCTAATCTAAAATCAAGATTTACTAAATGGTTAGAATTCTTTCTTTTATTTTCACTAAGATATTTATCAAAATTGTAGCTTCTAAGCAAAATACCATTTGCTATTTGTGCGGCTATGTTTCCTGTGCTTAAAGTAGTATTTTCAATTTCATCAATAATTATTGAGGTTTTTGCTAGCTTCATTTGATTTAAATATACTTGAATCTTACCACCAAGACTCCTCATTTTTCCTTCTGTAATGTCACTAGCTTTGCCTAAACCTACCAGAATTACTAAATCTAAATCATGCTCATCAGGCTCTGATGCAGGTATTATTTGTCCAAAAGAAGCCTCAAATTTAACTGGCGCTTTTGCAATGAATTTTGTTAGATTTTCTGAGTTTTTACTTTCTTCTGTAACTAAAATTAACGCCACCCCCTTGCTTGGTAAACTTAACTTTGAAAATTTTACTTCCATTATAACCTCTTTGTAAAATGTAATTAATTAATTGTTATTGGCTCTTTAAATTGAAATTGTGCCGGATCAACTGTATTTTTAATACCATCTCTAATTTCATAAATTTCAAATAACCTTTCAACTATGCCATTATTATTAAATCTAAAAACTCCACTAACTCCTGAAAAACCTATTTTACTTTCCAGATATGAAACATTATAAACTTCATTATATGAAGCAAGAGCTGAAATTACCGAAACCATGTCATATGCAAAAACAGAAATATCTTCTGGCACGTAATTATATGTTGTCATAAAATGATGCTCGTAGTTAATGATGTTCTCATGTGGCAAATCTGTAAACCATGCATCTTCAAATAGCTTATTGCTATATATGTCTTTGTTACCCATTAAAGAAGTACCTAATAATTTAAACTCTCCAATAAAATCATCTGCTGAGACCATATTCGAAATAGTTTCTAAGTTTCTAGCTGAATCGGCTAACAACAAAGCTCTTTTATAATCATGTATATCGCGATATATATGCTCATCTTCTAATCTTTCCACTTTTAGATTTTCAGGTTCTAAAAGCTCTAAATCATCATAGATCACTTCATCTTTGTTAGTATCTGCTACCAATTGTAAATTTCGATTTATTTCTGAAATTGTTAATTCCTTAAAAACTTCTAGACCTTTCTCATTTACTGGGCTTTCCTGCATGGATTTCAAAACTTTTCTCACACTTCTTTTTAAGCTATTGTCAGAGTTGTAAAATTCTGATTTTAAGATCATAGCCTTGTCTTTAGCTGATATTCTTAATTGTTTAACCGCATCTGAACCATAATGATTGGCTGGAGCTATGGCTGAAAAATATTCGTAACCATTATCTGTAGCGTAATCTACTAATCTTGATATTTGTTGTTTTACATCTACACCTAACACATAAATGCCATCACCTGCCACATCTGTATTATTAGAAAAAGTAAAAACTTTAATATTATTAGCTTTAACAAGTGGTTTTATTGATTTTACATTTTTACTAAAAATAGGCCCTATAATAATTTTGACCTTATTTTCTATTATCTCATCCATCAAAGATATTGATTTAAATTCACTCGCTTCAGTATCGTATGGGTAAATCACTATTCTGGGATCTCCATGATCAAAAAGCGCTAGCTGAGCAGCCTTGTATAAGTCTTGACCTAATTTCTCATGCTTTCCTGTTAAAGGTAACATTAGAGCTATCTTTATTTCACTTTCACTATCAAAAGGCAAATCGGCAAAAAAACTAATAATTTCTTGCTTATGAATTCTAGGGGGTAATATCACTAACTCTTCCTTCTGTTGTGGTTCAATTACACAACTAGTTGTAAAAAGAATAATTGTTAGTATGGTTAAGCTGATTTTATATATAATCTTTTTCATAAATTAATTATTTATGCTAAGCTTTAAATTTATACAAGACAAAAATTTAGAAAGCAAACCACTTTCTCCAGCATTGCATATTATTTCAACTCCAATTGGAAATATGGATGATATTAGCTTGAGAGCTTTAAATGCTATAATAAGCGTAGATTTCCTCTATACAGAAGACCCTAGAGTAAGTTTAAAGCTACTTAATCACTTTAATATAAAAAGATCTTTGCGAACTTACAATGATCAAGCCAATGACAAAGTACGCACAGAAATCATAAATTTAATCAAGTCTGGTAAATCAATAGGGTTAATTAGTGATGCAGGTACACCTCTTATTTCTGATCCTGGTTACAAATTAACCAAGGATATAGAGTTTAACAATTTGGATATTTTTGCGCTACCTGGAGCTTGTTCTCCTATTGCAGCTTTAACATGCTCTTCTATGCCAACCGATAATTTTTCTTTTTTAGGCTTTGCGCCAAGAAAAACAGCTCAGTTGGAAAGCTTATTTGAAAAAGTTAAGCACATTCAAACTCCTTTAATTTTTTTCGAAAGTGCTAACCGCATTAATAATTTTTTAGAAGTCGCCGCACATAAAATGCCCAATCAAGAGATTTTTATTGCAAGGGAATTATCAAAAAAATTTGAAGAGAAAATTTCTACTACAACAGATAAAGCCCGCGAAATAATTGCAGACAGAACACTTAAAGGAGAGTTGGTAATTATAATTAACAACCAACTACAAAAAAAAACAATAGCATTTGCAAATGATTTAAATAAAGTCATTGAGATTGGCAACAAATACTTATCAGCAAAAGATTTAAGTAAATTTTTAAGCGAAATTACTAATTTAAAGAAAAATGAAATATATAATAATATTTTGGAAAAAGAAAAAGCTGTTTAATAATGACTAAATTAAAACTTCTAATAAAAATCATTACTATCTTAACTTTTCTTGGCATTACTTCTATTGCAGCAACTATAATTTATTTTAGCAGCACTATTCCAAATTATAAAAATTTAGCGAATTACAACCCGCCAGTAACAAGTAGATTATACGCTAATGATGGAACTTTAGCTGATGAATTTGCTTTGCAAAAAAGATCATATGTGCCTATTAAATTTATACCTTTAACTATTCAAAATGCCTTTTTAGCTGCAGAAGATAGTAATTTCTATAACCATGCAGGTATTGATTTATATGCTATTACTAGAGCTATGTGGCAAAATGTTTTTAGATATAAAGAAGGAAAAAACTTTATTGGCGCCTCCACTATTACACAACAAGTGGTAAAAAATATTCTTTTAACCAAGGAGCGAACTATTACACGAAAAATTAAGGAGGCTATTTTAGCTGTTAAAATTAGTCGCATCATGTCCAAAGAAAGAGTTCTAGAGTTGTATCTCAATGAAATTTACTTAGGCAAGCGCTCATATGGTGTAGCAACAGCAAGTTTAAATTATTTTAATAAATCTTTAGAAAATTTATCTTTGGCAGAATCTGCTTTTCTTGCCGCTCTACCCAAAGCCCCCTCTTCCCTTGATCCCGAGAAAAACTATCAAAAAGCCTTAGAACGCAGAAATTGGGTTATAAATCGTATGTTTCAAGATGATTTAATTACAGGCAGTGAAAAAGATTTAGCTTTAGCAACGCCAATCATTACCAATAAATACGAGCAAAAAACCTTACTATCATCTGGATCTTTTAGTAGCTATGTGAGAAATGAGCTTACCGAGAAATTTGGTGAAGATAATATTTTAGAAGAAGGCTTAGTTATTCAAAGCACTCTAAACCCAAAAATTCAAAATATTGCTCTTAAATCTCTAAGAAAAGGTCTAGTTGCATATGATCGCAAGAATGGCTATAGAGGAGCCCTGCAAAATATAGATATAACTACAGAACATGAATTTGCTAGTGTTGAATATTTTTCGTTTTTAACCCAAAAATTAAAAGAAATTAATTTCCCTAAAACAAATAATATAGAAAAATGGGAGTTAGCAATTATTTATGCGGTTAACGAAAATAATTTAGATATATTTCTTAAAAACAATAATAATCAACCAGCAATTATTGCATTTAGAGATTTAAAATGGGCCACAACTTTAACCAAAAAAATTGACGAGGAAACAGGCGAGGAAATATCTTTTTTAAAAGAGTTGGAAAGGTTGAGTGAGACATTCAATGTGGGCGATATTATTTTAGTTAGAAAAAAAACTAAACAAACTAAAGCTAATATTTTGCATTATGATTTAATGCAAATGCCAGAAGTAAATGGTGCTGTAATTGCAATTAATCCCCATAATGGTGCAATAAATGCTATGGTTGGTGGTTATAATGATTTTAAAACAGATTATAACCGAGCAGTTCAAGCTAAGAGACAACCAGGCTCTATCATAAAACCATTTACATATCTTGCTGCATTAGAAAATAATATCTCACCAAATGCTCTGATTATAGATGACGAAGTTAGGATGCAAAAAGAAGATGGTACATATTGGGTTCCTATGAATTATTCAAATAAATTTTATGGACCCACCCCTATGCGCTTAGGCTTAGAGAAATCTAGAAATGTAGTAACTATAAGATTAGCAGAGCTAGTTGGCTTAAATAAAATAGCAGACATTATAACAAGATATGGCATCTCCGATAACCCAGTTGTAAATTATGCTCTGATTTTAGGCTCTGATGAGACTAATTTACTTAGAATTACTAATGCATATGCAATGATCGCAAATGGCGGTAAAAAAGTTATACCAACAGCTATAGAAAAAGTACAAGATAAGACTGGTCACACCATTTTCAAAAGAGATAAAAGAGAATGCAAAAATTGCAATGTAAATATTGACCTTGATGACACTATAATTCCGATTCCAGAAATAAATGACAATCGTGAGCTAATTACAGATGAAAGAACCGCTTATCAAGCTATATCACTATTAGAGGGGGCAGTTAAGCGCGGCACAGGCTGGCGAGCCAGAAGATTGCCTAAACCTATAGCTGGCAAGACTGGCACGACAAATGATAGCTTTGACACATGGTTTGTTGGCTTTTCTCCAGACTTAGTCGTAGGCGTATGGGTTGGTTTTGACATACCAAAAACAATGGGTAAAAAGGCTACTGGTTCATCCACTGCTCTACCTATTTTTGTAAATATTATGAAAGAAGTTCTAAAGGAAGAAACTTCTAGGCCTTTCAAAATACCAGATGGCATTAAGTTTCTAAAAATAGATCGTAATACTGGCCAAAAAACTACACCTACTACCTTAAAAAAAGATATTATCTTTGAAGCATTTAAAGAAGAAAATTACAAAAAGACCTTTCAAAATACACTTGATCTAAATAACGAAACAGAATTCGATAACTATAACACAATATATTAATATTATGGCACTTAACAAATCTGAGGAAATCATCCAAAAAATCGCTAAGCAAGCAAAAAAAGCTTACCAAAATTTGAATTTAACCTCTACTGAGCAAAAAAATAATGCACTTAAAATTGCGGCAAAATTAATTTTAGAGAAAACTAGTGAAATTATAGAAATTAATCAGCTAGATTTGCACAATGCACGAGATAATGGCAAAGATCATGCGTTTATTGACCGTTTAAAGCTAGATAAAAATAGAATAAAAGCAATGAGCGAAAGCTTAACAAATATTGCCAATTTACCTGATCCTGTAGGTAATTTAACTTTTGAGAATAAAAGACCAAATGGTTTAAATATCAAACGAATAACTATACCACTTGGTGTTATTGCTATTATTTACGAAGCAAGACCTAATGTAACTTCTGATGCTTTCGGTTTATGTCTTAAATCAGGTAATGCCACCATCTTAAGACCTGGCTCTGACAGTTTTCTTACTTCAAAATTTATCTTAGAATTGTTACAGGAAGCACTTAAGCAGGCTGATTTACCAATTGACTCAGCTCAAATATTACCCTCTAGTGAAAGATCATTAGTAGATGAAATGCTAAAATGTGTTGATTATATAGATGTAATTGTACCAAGAGGAGGTAAAAGCCTTATACAAGCAATTAGTGCTAAGAGTAAAATACCTATTTTTAAGCATCTAGATGGAAATTGCCATACATATATTCACGAAAAAGCAGATTTTAATAAAGCTATCAACATAATATATAATGCTAAATTACGCAGAACTGGAATTTGTGGTGCAACTGAGTCGGTGGTAATTGACCAAAAAATAATTGCAGATATTGCGCCATTAATAGAAGAAAAATTTGCTAATGAATGTGTTATTAAAGCAGATGAAATAGCTCTAAAACATCTAAAAAATGCTGTTCAAATAGATGATACAGATTTTGCCAAAGAATATTTAAGTAACATTTTTTCTATTAAAGTTACCAAAGATATAAATGAAGCAATTTTACACATAAATAAATATAGCTCTGGTCATACTGAGGCCATTATAACTGAAGATCAAAATGCTGCATCTAGCTTTCTTAAAGCAATTGATAGCGCAATAGTTATGCATAATACTTCAACTCAATTTGCAGATGGTGCTGAGTTTGGCCTTGGGGCCGAAATAGGAATATCAACTGGTAGAATGCATGCCAGAGGACCAGTTGGTTTAGAACAGTTAGTTACCTACAAATACATAGTTGAAGGTACTGGCCAAATTAGAGCTTAACATAATTAAATTACAAATATGCCGCACATTATATTAGAACATACCCCAAATATAAAAGACAAAATAATTTATCCTGACTTTTTTAAAGCTATGATAGACAAAATGGTTGAGCTTAAAATTATAGCAGACGCTAATCCAGTAAAATGCAGATTTTACTTAAGTAATGACTATTA
This sequence comes from Alphaproteobacteria bacterium, assembly GCA_018667735.1. Taxonomy (NCBI): domain Bacteria; kingdom Pseudomonadati; phylum Pseudomonadota; class Alphaproteobacteria; species Alphaproteobacteria bacterium. Next base: position 27,883 of record JABIRX010000038.1, read on the forward strand.
TTTGGCTGATAAAGAAGCTTTTTTTATTCATACAGAAATATCCCTATTAAGTGGTAGAGATGAAACTAAATTAAAAGAGATGGGAGCTGAATTAAAAAAAATCATGCATGAATTTTTTACCACTAGCAACCAAACTAACCCTGATTCATTTTCTCTTGAAGTTCGTGAAATAAATAAAAAATTATACTACAAATAATTTTTTGTTTACATTAGAAATATATATATCAATATAATTTGTAACTAAAGTAAAAAAAAAAAATGAAAAAAAACGCATTCTCCCTGGTTGAGCTTTCAATCGTACTAATTATTATTGGCTTGCTAATTGCTGGAGTATCTTCAGGTTCAAAATTAATAGAACAAGCGAAAATTAATAAAGCAGTTTCTGATTTAAGAGATTATAAGGGCTCTTATTTAACTTTTATACTAACATATGATAAAATACCTGGAGACATGGATGACGCTGTAAGCTTTTTTGGCTCAGGCACCGCAAATGGTGACAATGATACGCAAATCGAAACATCCGCAGCTGACACCTCGGAATCGCTTCTTGCATGGGAGCACATGGCATTGTCTGAAGTTATTTCCGGAAGTTACTCTCAGGCTGCAACAGGGTTTCATACAGCAGGTACCACAGGACCAAAGTCCTCCTTGAGTGCAACTTGCTATGCACCAGTATATGACACAACCGCAGCTGTAAATGGTTTGCAAGTTGGTACTAATGCAGCGACAGTAGACTGCTCAGGCACAACTTCTCTGCTTGCGTTAACAGTATATAAAATAGACAATAAAATTGATGATGGTGTTGGTAACTCTGGAGATATAACAGCCACTAGTGCAGCTACTGATTGTCAGTCTTCTGGAACCTATGATTTAGACTCAACTACTAAAGGTTGTGCTTTCCATTATTCTTTTGGAGATAATTAATAATTATTTAAATATTCAACATATTTATTCTTAATAACGCGGTGTACTTCATAGTTACCGTGTTTTTTTGCGCCATCTAAGAATATTTTTAATTTATTTTTAATGGCTACTGTTGAATTTTTCCTTTGCTCTTTACTAAGCTGAGCATTTTTTAATAATTTATCTAGGGCATAAATGCGAAATCTATCCATCGCATAATATTTTTGTGATAATTGGTCTTCATGCCCAGAAAATTTAACAGTAAGATATTCATCTAAAAATAACACTTCATACTTAGCTGTTACTCTTAGCCAAAAATCATAATCTTCACACGCCTCCATATTTTCATCAAAGACTCCTATTTTATCAAAAATATTTTTATGTATTATTGCTGTGGAAATTGAAATTGAACATAACCTAACAGATTTTTCAAATATATAGCCTCCCTCCTTGCGATATAATTTTTTAGGCTTTATTTTAATACCATTTTTGTACCATATCTCATCACTATGAGCTATCTCAAATCTAGGATTTTTATTAAGGAAGCTTAGTTGCTTTTCTATTTTGTCTATATGAAAAAAATCGTCAGAATCTAAAAAACTAAGCCACTCTCCTTTGGCAATCTTGATTGCCACATTTCTTGCTTTGCTAACCCCGCTTTGTCTAGTTTTCCTTAGTATAATTTGATTACCATAAATTTTATCTAAATATGTATAAGTACCATCTGTTGAACCATCATCTATAACTATCACCTCTTTATATTTATATGTTTGTGCCAAAGCCGAATCTATTGCTTTAGCAACCCAGTTTTTACGATTATATGTTGGTATAATTATAGATACTAATGGTGGCATAATTTTATTACTATATCAAATTGTATTATAGCTGTAATGAGCTTGCTGTAATTGCTTGATAAATTAATTATATTTACTTATATTGAAAGCTTAAATTAAATTACTCAATATGGCGGACAATAAAACTAAAGCACATCTATCTACATTAACTGATCAAGACGCACTAGATTTTCACAAAAATGGTGTACCAGGAAAAATAAAAATAATCGCATCTAAACCATTAACTACCCAAAGAGATTTATCTTTAGCGTATTCTCCTGGCGTAGCCGCACCATGTAAAGAGATTTACAAGGATCCAGATACTGCATATGATTATACAGCAAAAGGTAATTTTGTTGCAGTTATATCAAACGGTACAGCAGTGCTTGGATTAGGAAATTTAGGAGCTTTAGCTTCTAAGCCTGTGATGGAGGGAAAATCTGTATTATTTAAAAGATTTGCTGATATTGATTCAGTTGATGTTGAGGTTTCAACCGAAGATCCTGATGAGTTTATCAATACGGTTAAAAATATCGCAGACACATATGGTGGTATTAACTTAGAAGATATTAAAGCACCAGAGTGTTTTGTGATTGAAAATAAGTTAAAAGAAATTTGTAACGTACCTGTTTTTCATGATGATCAACATGGAACTGCTATTATTACTGTTGCAGGTTTAATTAATGCAGCTGATATTGCAGGCAAAAAATTAGAAGATCTAATATTAGTAGTAAATGGCGCAGGTTCTGCTGGGATAGCATGTTTAGAGCTTATAAAAAAACTTGGTGTGCAAGATAAAAACTGCTTTTTATGTGATAGAACAGGTATCATTTATAAAGGGCGTAAAGAGAGCATGTCAGATCGTAAAGAAAAGCATGCTGTTGAAACTAACAAAAGAAGTTTAGCAGAAGCTTTAAATGGAGCTGATGTGTTTTTAGGATTATCTGCAAAAGACGCAGTTTCCAAAGATATGGTTAAAACTATGGCCAAAAATCCAATAATATTTGCTATGGCAAACCCAGATCCTGAAATCCTACCAGAAGATGTAAAATCAGTAAGGACAGATGCGATTATCGCAACGGGTAGATCTGATTATCAAAATCAAGTTAATAACGTTTTAGGCTTTCCATATATATTTAGAGGCGCATTAGATGTGCACGCAAAAGCTATTAACGAAGAAATGAAATTAGCTGCCGCATATGCATTAGCAGAACTTGCAAAAGAACCAGTGCCCGCAGAAGTGTCTAGTGCATATTCTGGTAGAAAGATGGTATATGGACCTGAATATATTATTCCTGTTCCATTTGATCCTAGATTGATTTATACCATACCTTTAGCTGTCGCAAAAGCAGCTATAAAATCTGGTGTGGCTAGGAAAGAAATTTCTGATTGGGAGGCATATAAAAACAAACTTGCCGGTCGCTTAAATCCTACAGCTAACACTTTGAATTTAATTTTTGGTCAAGTAAGAAATGCACCAACTAAGGTTATTTTTGCAGAGGGTGAAACTAAAAATGTTATTAGTGCTGCAAAAATTTGGCAAGATTCATCTTATGGTAAGGCTGTTTTAGTTACTAGAGAAGATAGACAAGAAGAGTTTAATAATAATTTGGCTGATTTAAATATTGCAGCTGATAAAATTGAAACTATCAATATTTCTAAAGCTACTGATTTAGTTAATAAATATAGCTCCTCATTATATAAGAAGCTACAGAGAAAAGGCTTTACTGAAAGAGATTGCAGAAGAATGGTAACTGATGACCGTAATATTTTTGCAGCATCTGCGGTTGACGCTGGAGACGCTGATGTAGTAATCACGGGAACTACTAGAAATTACAAATCTTCACTAGATGAAATTTTAAAAGTAATTGAAGCTAAGAAAGATCAAGATGTTTTTGGTTATTCTATAGTAATTGCTAAAGACAGAACTGTTTTTCTTGCAGATACTGCAGTTAATGAATTAGCATCATCCGAAGAACTAGCTCATACTGCTATTAAGATGGCAGAAGAAGTTAGAAAATTTGGACACACCCCTAGAGTTGCTTTAGTATCTTTTTCTAATTTTGGAAGTCAATTAAGAACAGAATCTTCTAGAATTCAAAATGCTAAAAAAATTCTAGATGATTTAAAAGTAGATTTTGAGTATGATGGAGAAATGTCACCGGATGTTGCTTTAAATCAAGAACTACTTAACATTTATCCTTTTTCAAATTTAACAAAACCTGCTAATATTCTAATTATGCCAGGTTTACACTCAGCCGTTATATCATCTAAATTAATGCAAGAGTTGGGTGGTAGCTCAGTTATAGGACCAGTTTTATCTGGTTTGGAGAAATCGGCGCAAATTTGTTCACTAGGAGCCTCAGTTAATGATATAATCAATTTGGGTGCTATTGGCGCTGTTAAACATAAAGAGCAAAATGGCTAAGCAGACCAAATATCTCATTTGCATCAGTAGTTTAAAGAATTGTATGTCAGCATTGAAATATGCTTGTTTAAAAGCCAAGAAAAACAATGCTGATATAGAAATTTTGAGTGTGCTAGATACAGCACATAAAGGCTATGCTTTATTTGCTGTTGATAAGGTAATGGATCAAGAAAATCGTGATAATCAAGATAAGTTACTAAAAGAAGTCATAAAAAAAGCAAAAGAATGGTCTGGTATCACACCTGTGGTAAACTCTCGAGAAGGAATTGTCATAGATCAAATTTCAGAAGTATTAGAGCATGATAAATCTATAAGCCTAATTATTTTAGCTTCATCAGAAGAGTCAACTAGTAAAGGCAAAATAACTTCTCATATAGCTGAACAATCATCTGTTAAAATATTTACCCCTATCATCATTATTCCAAATAATATAACTGATTTGGAAATAAAAAAAATCATATGAATATTATTTATATTGCTCTAGGTGGAGTTTTAGGGGCATGTTTGCGCTATGGTTCCATCAGAATTATGCAACTTAATAAGATAACTCATATAGCAAATATCCCAATTAACATTATTATAGTTAATATTATTGGTTCATTTCTATTTGGTTTATTTTTATATTTAGTAAAAATTTGGCATGTTAGTGACTCATTTAAGATGTTCCTTTTTACCGGCTTTTTAGCTTCTTATACGACCTATTCTACTTTTATATATGAGTTTTCTATATTATGTTCACAAAAGAATTTTTATGAAGCAATTATATATTTACTTGCTTCTTTTTTAATTCCGTTTCTTATAATGGTTTTTTTCCTGTTAAAATTATGAGTAATAATAAATTAGAACAATATAAAAGTGAGTTATTCGAAAATAAAGCTTTTGAAGATAAGAACTTATTAGTATTAAATAAACCTACTAACTTAGCCGTTCAAGGAGGGAGTAAAATCACTATATCTCTTGATAAAATCTTAAATTTTAATAGTGAAATAAAATATCGTTTATTACATAGAATAGATAAGGATACTTCTGGTCTTATCTTACTAGCTAAAAATGAGAAATATGCTAAAATAATTTCAAATAATTTCAAAAATAGACAAATAGAAAAAACTTACTTAACTATTGTTGTAGGTAAACCACCAAAGCGTTTTGGTTCTATTAATATACCAATAAAAACCGAAAATTCAGCTGCACAAAGAGCTGAAACAAAATATGAAATCATTGATAACTTAGCTAATGAGCTAGCTTTTATTGCTGCATATCCAGTAACTGGTAGAAAGCATCAAATAAGAATTCACCTTAACAAAATTGACTGTCCAATTTTAGGAGATGGCAAATATGGCGGGAAAAGGGCGTTCAAAAATAATTTAAGTAATAAAATACATTTGCATAATTATCGCATGATGATACCTAATTATTATGGTAAAAAACCACTAAACTTAAAAGCAAAATTGCCAAAATTATTTCGCTCTACTATGGATGATTTAGGTTTTGATGAAAGATTATTAGATATTTAAATTTAACAACTTTATTTAACTTTAAGTAGCTATATTAGCTTCTAGCAACTAGGCGCACTAATAAGGCTTCTGCATATAGTTTTTCTCATTTATTCTTGTCTAAAATATTTATATTAGATCTATATTATGACTAAGATACTTGATTTTCAATCTACCATCCAGATTAAAGCATATATCTGGCTTAGTATAATAGCTTTTTTTCTACTTAAGTAATAATAGACACTTATAAAAAGCAACTTTGCCAGATCTAAATTATGTAAAAAAGATTGCTAGATATTTAAATCTAGCAATCCTATCTAGCTTTAAGCAGCTATATTAGCTTCTAGCAATTTGCCAATTCTTTTAGCTAATTGTAATGGCTCTTTTACTGCTTCACCTTCTATAATACATGCTTGATCAAAAAGGATTTTAGCATATTCTACAACATCATCTCTTTTTGTTTTGATAATTTTATTCATATTTTGAATAATATTATGCTTCGGATTTAGTTCAAAAATCTTTTTAGTAGATTCTTTAAGCTGACCTTGTTCTATTAGCATTCTCTCCATTCTAATATCCATGCCACTTTCACTTGCTGCTAAACATGCTGGTGAAGTAGTTAATTTCTTAGAAATTCTAACCTCAGAAACCTGTTCCTTAAGCACTTCTTTTACTAATTCTAATAAATCCTTTAATTCAGATTCGTCTTTTTCTTGCTCTTTTTCTGCTTTCTTATCTTCTGCTATATTTTCAATATCATTACCTGATCTTGTAACAGATTTTAAATCTTTTTCTTTGTAAGCAGGGTTGGTAGACAACCAAAAATCATCTACTCCATCAGTAAGAAAAATAACCTCTATATCTTTAGCTAAAAATGCCTCAATTTGTGGACTTTGCATAAGCGATTCGGCATCATGTCCTATTAGACAATAAATAGCTTTCTGATCTTTTTGCATATTAGCAATATAATCATCCAAACTTATGTATTTATCGCCTGATTTTGAAGTTTTAAGCAAGCATAAATCAAAAATCTTATCTTTATCAGCACTATATTCGCACAAGCCTTCTTTTAGGACAGAACCAAAATTCTCCCAAAACTTTTCATAAGATTCTCTAGATTTTTTAAGCTTTTTAGCAAGCTCACTATATAGTTTTTTAACTATGGAGCTTCTTATTTTATCTATTACTGAATTGTTTTGTAATGTTTCTCTACTAATATTTAATGGTAAATCTTGCGAATCTACAACACCTCTTAAAAACCTTAGATTTCCTGGTATTAATTCTACATTATCCTCTGTGATAAAAACTTTTTTTACATATAATTTTACCTGACATTTACGATCAGGGTGGAATAAATCAAAAGGCCTTTCATTTGGAATATAAAGCAAGTTAGTATATTCTATGACTCCTTCAGCCTTATTATGTATAGTAAGCCAAGGATCTGATGCTGAATGAGATATTGATTTATAAAAACTATCATATTCATCTTGCTTGATATCACTTTTAGACTTTGTCCATATAGCTTGAGATGAATTAATAATTTCTGTTGCTGAGTCTTTCTCCACTCCAACTAGCTCTATTGGGAATGCAATATGATCAGAATAAGTTTTAACAATATTTTTAATGTTAAATTTATCCAGAAAATTTTCCATACCCTGTTTCATATGTAGTGAAATTCTAGTGCCATTTACTTTTTCTGTAGATTCCTCTATAGTAAATTCCCCCTTACCTTCTGAAACCCATATATAGCTTTGCTCACTTTCGGCTTTGGTAGAAATAACAGTTACTTTGTCAGCAACCATATAACTTGAGTAAAAACCAACTCCAAATTGTCCAATTAACTCATTGTTCTTTTTTTCATTATCTGATAAGTTTTCGATAAAATTCTGCGTACCAGATTTAGCTATAGTGCCCAAATTATTAAGCAACTCTTCTTTACTCATACCAATTCCTGAATCTGATATTTCTAGAATTTTGTCCTTCTCATTAATTTTTATAGAAATTTTTAACTCTGAACTTTCCGCATCTTTTGATAAGTTTGGGTTTGTGTTTTGAGCATATCTTAATTTATCACAAGCATCACTAGCATTTGATAATAACTCTCTGATAAAAATATCTTTATTGGTATATAGTGAATTTATTACCAAATTTAGTACTTTACCTATTTCAGCATCAAATTTATGTGTCTCTATTTTGTTTGTTGTCATTACTCTTTAAAAAATATTATGCTAGATAAATAATAGCTAAATAATATTTTTCAAGATCTAAACCATAAATTTAGGCTTTAATTCTATATCTCCATAGTAATTATTAATTAAGGCTAAACTAGAAATTACAGCTGTATCCGCTCTTAAAATGCGAGGGCCTAAATTTAAGGAGCAACTATACTGATAAGACCTTATATAATCACGCTCCTCTTTGCTGAACCCACCTTCTGGACCAATTAAAATGATAAGACCAGTTAAGTTGTGGTGCTGCTTATATAAACTATCTATTGTTACACCTGCACCAGATTCATCAGCTAAAATTAATGTTTCTGTGCTTAATTTTGCCATAAAATCTTTTAATGAAGTTAGATCATAGATTTTAGGAATATCTAAACGATCACATTGTTCTGCCGCTTCGATAATATTTGCCTTAATTTTGCCTTTATTTATCTTTTTAACTATAGTGCGTTCAGTACTAATTGGATAAATATTTCTTACGCCTAATTCAGTAGCTTTAACTGCTAAATATTCTGCTTTAACATTTTTAACTGGGGCAAAAGCAATTGAGATATTTGGGCATTTATAAAACTCCCGGTTTTTACTGATTATTTCTATATTGACATTATGTTTTTGCACATTACAAATTTTGGCTAAAAACTCACCATTTAAGTCATTAAAAACATGTATTGTTTGACCCTCCCTAGCTCTTAGTACCCTGTCTAGATAATGAGACTGCTCTTTATTTAAATTGATAATTTGCTTTAATTCTAGAGAGTCTTCTATGAATAAACGAATTTTCATAATTAAAACTTAAATATATAGCCTATATTGAATGTGTAAAAATCAAAATCATGCTCTAAAATATATTTTCTTTCATTATATGATGTGTTATTTGCATTTTCTTCTTCAACCTTGTAAGGATATTTTACTTTGCCAAATTGATAATATTTTCCTGCAAGATAAACATTCATATTATCATTCAAATCATAGGAAATACCGGCTTTATATAACATAAAAGGATTTGCATCAAATTCTGAACTAACCCCTATTAAGCCTGAGCCATAACCTAACCCTGCAAAAGGTGTAAATTTTGTTTTATTATTTAAACTAAAAACAATGTTGGCAGAAGCTGTAAAAGCTTTAACATAATCATTAACATCTGTAATTACTTCAGGACCAGTTTCTTCATAATTACCACCATCTAGAGATATAGAGGAAAAATCAGAATCAAATTCAACCACATTAAACCTTAAAAATGATGATTCAAATTCTAGTGTAAATGAATCATTGAACATATAGCCATAGCCTAAACCTAAACCTAGGGCACCTTTAAAATGTATATCTCCTTCATAATCTAAGTCACTATAATTATCATCTAGGGTTGTGCTTCCGGAAAGAGCTGGATAAATTACTTGCGCAGACTTGGCCTCAACTAAATTCATTATTGTATAATTTGTATCAAAAAGAATATAATGAGAATTTTTATTAGAATTTTCTTTGTGCCATTTTTTGTCATGCTCTCCTTTATATTGAGAATTTGCAACTAATGGCGCTTTTTGTGGGTGTGGTAAAATTATCTTTCTTTCTGGTGGATTATAATGTTCATAAACATAATTTGCGTTATTCTGATTAAAATCTTGCGCAGCTAAGCTAGCTGAGAAAAAAGTTATAGTGATGATATGTGCTAATAACCTTGTCATTAAATTAGAACTTATTATTATTATTACTCTATATTTAACCCGATTAATTTTAAATTTCTATGATAGATTTCCCAAATAAGTATAATTTCAAAGATACTGAAAAAATTCTCCAAGAATATTGGGCAAATAACCATATTTATAAATATATTGAAAGCGAAGAAAGAGAAAATATTTTTGTAATAGACACCCCGCCACCAACTGTGTCAGGAATGCTGCATATGGGTCATGTTTTTAGTTACACTCAAGCAGATTTTATTGCTAGATATCAAAGAATGAAAGGTAAAACCATATTTTACCCAATGGGTTTTGATGATAATGGTTTACCCACTGAACGCTTAGTGGAAAAAGTAAAAAAAGTTAAAGGAGCAAAATTAAAACGCTCAGATTTTGTTGCTCTTTGTAATGAAGTGGCAGAAACTGCACGAGAAGAATTTAGACAATTATTCAAGACCATTGCTTTATCAGTAGATTGGAGTAATGAATATCATACTATTTCAGATAATACGCGGAAAATATCTCAATTATCTTTCCTTGATTTAGCTGAGAAAAATTTATTAGAGCGTAAAAATGAGCCAACTTATTGGTGTCCTACAGACCAAACAGCATTAGCCCAAGCTGATTTAGAAGATAAAGAGATGTCTTCACATATGAATGACATTTCTTTTGCCTTAGAAAATTCGACAGAGACCATCACCATAGCAACAACAAGACCTGAGCTAATCCCCGCTTGTGTAGCAATTTTTGTGCATCCTGACGATGAAAGATATAAGAGCTTACACGGCAAAAATGCACTAACAGCTTTATTTAAAGTTAAAGTTCCAATTTTAACTGATGAGCATGTAGCGCAAGATAAAGGTACAGGAATTGTAATGTGCTGTAGTTTTGGTGACATGACGGATGTTATGTGGTGGAAAACTCATAAATTAGCATCGCGCATTATTTTAAATAAATATGGTAAAATAAAAGAATTTGACGATGAATTAGTTAAATCCCTTGAACAGAAATGTGATTTAGCTAACTTTAAAACATTATATAAAGAAATCTCAGGCTTAAAAGCAGATCAAGCTAGAAATAAAATTTTAGAAATTTTAAGTAACGAGAACTTACTTATAAAACAAGAAGCAATAAAACATCCGGTTAAATGCGCAGAAAGGTCAGGTAATCCTATAGAAATTATGCTGGCGCCCCAATGGTTTATTAAGATCTTAAGTAAAAAAGAAGAGTTATTAAAACAGGCTGCAAAAGTTAATTGGCATCCAAAACATATGAAGATTCGTGTTGATCAATGGATTGAAGGCTTGTGTTATGACTGGTGTATTTCAAGGCAAAGGTTTTTTGGGGTACCATTCCCAGTTTGGTATGAAAGACCCTTAGACGACAATAATACTGATAACATAAATATTATTATCGCTAAAAAAGAGGAGTTGCCGCTTGATCCTTTATTTCAAATACCAAATGAATATAAATTAATTGAACAAAAGTCTGATGGAGAATTTATTGTTGAAAAAAATGGCACAAAATTCCATTTAAGTGCAGAAACTGATGTTATGGATACATGGGCAACAAGCTCTATTTCTCCTCAAATATCTAGCCAAGCTATAAATGATGATTTTGCTATAGATAAGCAAAGACATAAAAAGTTATTTCCAGCAGATCTAAGACCTCAAGCCCATGAAATAATCAGAAGCTGGGCTTTTTATACTATTGTTAAAGCGTATTATCATGAAAATCAGGTGCCATGGCATAATATTATGATTTCTGGTTGGTGTCTTGCCAAGGATAAAACTAAAATGTCCAAATCTAAAGGAAACGTAGTAACTCCACAAAATTTAATTGAAGAAAAAGGCACAGATATAGTTAGATATTGGTCTGCTACCTCAAATTTAGGTGCTGACACCGCATATTCTGAAGATGTATTAGCTGTTGGTAAGAAGCTAACTAATAAATTGTGGAATGCAGCTAAATTTGCTGCTATACATTTAACCAATTTAAAAACTAATAATTTAGATGAGGCTCTAGATAATAATATCATCACACAAACTAGTGACTTATGGATTTTGCAGAAATTATCTGACACTATTAAAAAAGCAGACCAAGAATTTGCTAAATATGAATATGCTAAAGCATTAAGTTATATTGATAATTTTTTCTGGAAGGATTTTTGTGATAATTATCTCGAACTCTCCAAAACTAGAGCCTATGGTGATAAAGAAAATATATATTCATATGTTAATGACATAACTGATGAGCAAATAGAGTTAGGTAAAGCGAGTGTGGCCCATACTATTTATCATTTATTAGATAATATTTTAAAATTATATGCCCCTTTTATTCCCCATATAACTGATGAATTATATAAAATTATTTTCCCTAAAGAACATCAAGAAATCATCTCTATTCACAATAGAGGAACTTGGCCTAATTTAGATATTACGATTCCAACTGATATAAGTTCCGAGATGGATCAAATTTTAAATATTATAGATTATGTTAGAAAAGATAAATCTGACCATAATATGTCTCTAAAGAAGGATATTGAATCAATCATTATAAAAGACCCCAATGGTGAATTAGCGAAAATAAATCAAGATGCTCTAAATGATCTAATCTTTGTTTGCAATATTAAAAAAATAACTTTTTCTAAAGAACAAAAAGAAGAATTTATTATAAATTATTAGCTAAAATCTATTTATGGCTAAACTGGTTATAAAATATAACAGACCTCTTAATGAGGTCTAATCATATTCTTATATTTATCCAAATTTTTATTATTACACTTATTGATCCTTACTAATCATTATGTAATATTAATCCTGATTTTATTACATTTTAAAATATTCTCTTCAGAAATCTTATCAGCGTAATTCATAACTATTAAGTTTCTTAATCTCACTTCCTCAACACTTTATTACATTATATCCAAAGAGTAACTTTGTCTTAAATGCATAATATCTGCACCAAGATATTATCTTAAAATAATTTACATAAGTCTAAATTTATTCATTACATGTCTATAAAATGTGAGCTCAATCTAATTAAAATATTTGGGATAAATGACCTGCTAATAGCAATTTAGCCAGATTACTATGTTAATTTATGTTTAAATTTAATATGTGCTTCAGCTACCTTACAAACAAACATATTTTCAAGCTAAGTTCTCTTCGCATTAGCCAAGCACGGTAACAACGCATCTTTTTTATTAGTTCATTATAAATATGAACCATAAGTTTGGACCTTTATATGCTTTTAGCTTCTATTATTTAAATATAGAGAAGGATAGATGCAGCTTTAGCTTGGAACCAAAGATAATTAGCTATTAATTAAACCAGTAATTGGTGAAGAAGGATTGGCATATTGTCTTTTTTTCATGCGCCCAGCTAGAAATGATTGGCGTCCTGCAATAATTGCATTCTTCATAGACTCCGCCATTAAAACAGTATTTTGCGCTTCCGCAATCGCTGTGTTCATTAACACTCCATCACAACCAAGCTCCATCGCTATAACCGCATCTGAAGCCGTACCCACTCCAGCATCTACTAATACTGGAACTTTGGCATTTTCTATAATAATTTGAATATTAATCTTATTTTGGATACCTAAGCCAGAACCTATGGGAGCGGCAAGCGGCATAATTGCTACACAACCTATATCTTCTAACTTCTTTGCAAATAACGGGTCATCTGTACAATAAACCATTACTTCAAAACCATCTTTAATCAGCTCTTTAGCAGCTACCAAAGTTTCCTCCATATCTGGATATAAAGTTTTTTGGTCCCCAATAACTTCTAATTTAACTAAATTCCAACCACCTGCTTCTCTTGCAAGTCTTAAAGTTCTAACTGCTTCATCTGCCGAATAACAACCAGCTGTATTAGGTAAATATGTGTATTTTTTAGGATCAATGAAATCTTGTAATTTAGGCTCAGATTTCTTAAGTACATTAACTCTTCTGAGAGCCACAGTGATGATCTCAGCGCCTGATTTTTCCAATGCTAAAGCATTTTCGGCAAATGATTTATATTTACCAGTGCCAATAATTAATCTTGAGTTATATTCTTTACCCGCAATCACAAAATTATCGCTTTGTGGTTTTTGCTGAATTTTTACTAAAGTCATAATATATTAATATCTGTAATGTTCAGGTTTAAATGGACCATCTACATCAAGACCAATATATTTAGCTTGCTCATTAGTTAATTTAGTCAATTTAATACCTAATTTATCTAAATGTAATCTTGCTACTTTTTCATCTAACTTTTTAGGTAAAATATATAATTTATTTTCATATTTTTCATTATTAGTAAATAATTCTAGTTGCGCTATTACTTGATTAGTAAATGAAGTACTCATAACAAAAGCTGAATGACCAGTTGCACAACCTAAATTAACTAATCTTCCTTCTGCTAAGAGAATAATTTTTTTACCATCTGGAAATTCTATTTCATCAACTTGTGGCTTAATATTAATTTTTTTAAGTCCTGCTAATTGAGCAACTTCTATTTCATTATCGAAATGGCCAATATTACAAACTATAGCAGAATCTTTCATTTCTTCCATATGCGCATATTTAATAATATCCTTATTACCGGTTGTCGTAACAAATAAATCCGCTTGCGCTACGACCTCTTCTAAAATAGTAACTTGAAAGCCCTCCATAGATGCTTGTAATGCACAAATTGGATCAATTTCTGTAACAATAACTCTAGCACCTTGACTTGCAAGTGCTCTGGCACAACCTTTACCTACATCACCATAACCACAAACTACAGCAACTTTACCAGCAAGCATTACATCCGTTGCTCTTTTAATACCATCTAGTAAAGATTCTCTACAACCATATAAATTGTCAAATTTAGATTTAGTTACAGAATCATTCACGTTGATTGCAGCTATTTTTAATGTACCTAATTTTGCCATCTCGTATAAACGATGTACACCTGTAGTAGTCTCTTCTGAAACACCCTTAATATTTGCAAGTAATTCTGGATATTCCTGATGCATTATTTTAGTTAAATCACCTCCATCATCTAGTAATAAATTTGGCTGCCAACCATCAGCTTCTATAGTTTGTCTAATACACCAATCATATTCCTCTTCTGTTTCACCTTTCCAGGCAAAAACAGGAACTCCACTAGCTGCTATTGCCGCAGCTGCATGGTCTTGAGTTGAAAATATGTTACATGAACTCCACCTAACTTTAGCTCCAAGCTCAATTAAGGTCTCAATCAAAACTGCTGTTTCTATGGTCATATGTAAACAACCAATAATATTTGCACCTTTTAAAGGAAATTTATTTTTATATTCTGCTCTTAACGCCATCAAACCTGGCATTTCTTTTTCTGCAAGATTAATAGCTTTACGCCCTTCTTCTGCTAAATTAATATCTTTAACTTTAAAATCTTGAGCTAAATTTGTTTTTTCTATGATGCGCATAAGTAACCTAATAATGAGTCGTAACCTTATAAAAAAAGCCTTAATTTGTCAAATATTTAACTAAATATATCTAGTTATTTAGGATCATTTTCTTGCTTGAGGTTTCTAAGCTTCATTACTAAAATAGCACCAGCAAGTAACAAGGTAATAAAATTAGCGATAATAATATGATATAATCCTGTAAATATACCATATATTAACCAACAAAACACCCCGCTGGTAAACATTATATACATTTTAAGTGATATAGAGTTAGTATCCCTAGTTTTTAAAATTTTTAGCGCTTGAGGCAGAAAACTAAAGGTAGTTAGAAATGCTGCAATAGAACCCACAATATCAACAAACATAATCAACCTTGCAAAAAATTTCGCACTTTAAGCATATCATCCCACATAACTGCTTTTTTCCCTGGCTGTCTAAGCAAATAAGACGGATGAAAAATAGCAGTGATATCTAACTCTTTGCCTAAGTAAGGGTTTTTATATTTCATAAATGTACCTCTAATTTTAGAGATTGTTTGTTCATTTTCAGGAAAAATTGAGTTTAATGCCGTGCTGCCAACTAAGATAATTAATTTAGGATCTATAAGCGCTATATGCTTTTCAACAAAGGGTCTACAAACAGCAATTTCTTCAGCTGTGGGTCTTCTATTTCCGGGTGGGCGCCAGAATATACTATTAGTAATATAAAGATTAGTTTCTCTTTTTCTATCTATTGCTTTAAATATGTCATCTAGCAACTTACCACTAATGCCGCAAAATGGAATGCCCTGCTCATCCTCTGAAGCACCGGGTGCTTCGCCTATTAGGAGCAAATCACTATTTTCATTACCATCTGCAAAAACCAAATTATTTGCTGTTTTAGCAAGCGCACAACCATCAAAGCTAGCAAGATTAGCTTTTAATTCCTCTAAATTTCTAGCTTTATCTGCTGCATCTTTTGCTGCTAGGATTAATTTATTAGTAGGCACTGCCTCACTAATTAAATTTTCTTTTTTAATGTTTAATTGATTATTTGTATTTTTACTTGCAACATCCTGCTTAATAATTTTAGTATTATTTGGCTGCTTGTTATGTTGCTCTTCTAGTAAATTACGCGCTTTATCTTGAATTATTTCATCCACACCCGCCCTTACAAAATTATCTAAAGTGTTAAGCAGTTCTTGCATTGGTAAAAATATATAATTAAAATATATTTAACTTATAAAGATATTACCCAAATATGCAAATCACTTTAAATGGAGAGAGAGTAAAAATTTCTGCCAATCTAAATATCACTAATCTGTTAGCTAAATATGAGTTATCTGAAAATAAAGTAGCTATTGAATTAAATCGCGAAATAATTCCAATTAGTGATTATCACCACACTATTTTACAAGAAAATGATCAAGTTGAAATTGTTGAATTTGTTGGTGGTGGCTAAAATAAATTTCTAAACTACTCTCCAAACAGAACTAGCTATATTTAAATTTGCTTGTTTATATTCAAATTCATAAATAGTTATAGCACTAATATATTGAAGCACCTAATCACATATAAAATAACATTAGCTAACAACAAACCTTACTTACTTAACAGTACTGCGACATACTGAAAACACCATATAAAAAGAAATTAAGTACGTTTATTTTGTAACTTTGCATAATATTATTTGCCTTACACGCAAAATTATGTTATAATCATCACATAATTAATTTATGAGGTTACAATGACAATAATGACAATAGAGATAATGAACCAAGCTTTAGATCATATAAAAAAAGGGAAGCTGGAAGAATTACGCAAATGCATAACAAATGTCAAAAATATAAACAAATCTAACCGGAATGGGGAAAATCTTTTACACCTAGCAGTTATATATTGCAAAGATAACATAGGTGAAAAAAATCGTACTATTACTACAAAGCAGATATTTGAGCTTTTGATAGAAAAAGGCGTATCGGTGCAGCAAAAAAATAATCAAGATGTTACACCGCTTACAAATTATCCAATTAACTTAAATAACATAAAGCCGCTAAATAATTCTTTAATTTGCGGCTTTATTATATTTAGTTAAAACTTTATTTATGCTCGATATTAAGTAGCTTAGATATTTAGCTAATTGGCTCAATTGAACAATTCACTTGCACAACTAATCTAAGTTTAAGTTTTAATGGCCAAAAATATTGCTATATTTACTATATGTATTAATTTATTATTTATCATAGTAAAATGATATATGTTTAAAAAAGCTTTTTCCCTACTTGAATTAACTATTGCACTTACCTTGATTGCATTATTAACCGTTATTGTTACAGCAGGCCGTAATATAACCAACAATGCTAATTTAGCTGCAATCATATCTGAAGCTTCGCGCATAGAAGGTGCAATAAATGGTTTTTACAGTGAGTTTAGACAATTACCTGGTGACTTTAATAATGCTAATACTCTTTGGAATGGAACTAATGGTGATGGTGATGGAATTTTAGAATGGAATAGTAATGAACAAAATTATTTTTCTGATTTAGCCAAAGCAAATTATCTCAATATTTATAACCCTGCCTACACCTCACTTAGCAGCACCTACCGCACTATGGATATTTTTGATAAATCTAATAATGTTTTTTACATGGTTGCTGGAGATAATAATGCAGGTAATTTAACTAGCCCAACCTTACCTACTAACAGTAGCGCAACTAGAGCGGATAATTACATCTTTTATGCAAAAATTTACTTAAATAGCACTAATTATGAGAATTTTGGCGCTAGCCTAACAGCAAAACATGCTTATCAAATTGATTTAAAATATGATGATGGCAACCCTATTGCTGGCGAGATTATTAGCCAAAATGGTTATAATGCAAGCCAAAACACCACAAATTACACCAGCTCTGTAACTTGTCATAATAGTACAAATTATAATTTAACTATAGCTTACGAAGCATGCCGTGTTGCTTTTAAGTTAAATTCAGGTAGCTATTAAATCTTCTAAAATGTGGCTAATTTTATTTAATACAGGCAAATCTGACAATCGATGATCTGCATTTTTAATTAAACATAATTCAGCATCTTTGGTTTTTAATTTTTCAATAAGTTTCAAGCCATATTCATATGGCACATCATCATCTTGCATGCCTTGCACTAATCTTACTGGAATATTTATGTTTATCTCAGCTTTATTTAATAATAGATTATCCCTACCCGAGTTAATTAAACCCATTGAAATTTTATATTCACCATCACAATAATCAGAAGGTAAATTATATATTTCACCTCTTTCTAATTTAGCTTTAACCTCAATACTAAAGTCATTCCACATTAATGACTCCGTAAAATCTGGTGCGCTAGCAAGCCCAATAATTGCTTTTATTTTACTATCATCTAGTTCAGCTAACCTTAAAGCAAGCCAGCCACCCAAAGATGAACCTATAATTATAGCTTTTTTTGGCACTAAATTAGCTAATATATCTTTTACGTTTGACAGCCACATATTTATATCACATTGGCTAAACTCTAAATCTGAATCTCCATGCCCTAAATAATCAAAACAAATATATGAATAGCCTTTTGCTTTAGCATAATTTTTAAAGAAACTTGCTTTAGTTGCTTTACGGTCTGAACTTAAGCCTGCTAGAAATACAATATAATTATCATCTCCAATAATTTGATCATATATTAATTTATATCCCTCTTTAGTTTTTAATACTTGCCCTTCTTTCATTTTATGCTAATAATTTTTTTAATTAATATATGTTATGACAAGTATTTTACAAATTCTACCAAAATTAAATTCTGGTGGCGTAGAAAGAGGCACTATTGAAATGGCTAGTGCAATTACAAAAAGTGGCTTTAAAAGCTATGTTATCTCTGCTGGAGGTAAAATGGTTGCGCAATTAAAAAATACAAATACCCAACATATTCAGCTTGATGTAGCTAGTAAAAACCCTGTTAAGATTTTATTTAATGCTTATAAAATTAAACAAATTATCAAAGAACACCATATAGACCTTGTGCATGCTAGATCAAGAGTTCCTGCTCTGAGCGCCTATTTTGCCTGCAAAAATAGTAAGACTAAATTTATCACCACTTTTCATGGTGTATATTCAGGTAAAAGCAAATTAAAAAAAACATATAATAGCATAATGCTAAAGGGTGAGAAAATTATTACAGTTTCTAACTTTATAAAAAATCATATTAAAACTAATTATAATTTTACTGATAACAAAAAATTGCTGACCATTCATAGAGGCGTAGATTTATCCGAGTTTAATGAACAAAATGTTGATTACCCACAAATCTCTACATATTTAACTAAATATAACATACCTAAAGATAAAAAACTTATAATTTTGCCTGGCAGAATTACAGAATGGAAAGGCCAGTTGTTTTTTTTGCAAGCCTTAACTAAAATATCAGCAACAAATTACCATGCTATAATTGTAGGTGATGTGGATGTTCACTCTAACTATAAAAAGAAATTAACCGATTTCATTAATCAGCATAGCTTAAGCGAAAACATTACCTTTATGCCGGCTATAAGAGATTTAGTTAATTTATATCATTGTGCTGATATAGTAATTTCAGCAAGCCTAAGGCCAGAAGCTTTTGGGCGCACAATAGTAGAAGCAGGTGCAATGGGTAAAATTGTGCTTGCTACCAAACATGGTGGCGCTACGGAAACCATATTAGACAATAAAACTGGCTTCTTATTTGCAGCAAATAGTAATAATGAGCTTGCAGAAAAAATAGATTATGTGTTAAAGCTACCAAAAAAACAATTAAACATCATAGAAAATGATGCTAAAGAGCATGTTAGCAAAAATTTTTCTATTTGCAAAATGCAAGAAGCAACTATAAATCTTTACAAGGAAATATTAAAATTATGAGTGAAACCAGATTTTATGAATTATCTCAAGTAACAATTGAAAAAGCCTTACCTCAGTTACTCTATAAAATTTATAGTAATATGCGTAAGCCCATATTATTGCTGCTAAATGACGAAACTCAAATAAATAGTTTTGACAGATTATTATGGAGCTTTTCCAGCAATAAATTCTTACCACATGGCACTAAAAATAATAGCAAAGAACATATTAAACCATTATTTTTGACCAATATAGAAGATAATGAAAATGCAGCCGAGATCCTAGTTAGCACCAAAATAGCTAAAAACGAAAATTTCAAAGCCAGTTTTTCAAGTCAAATTTTTATGTTTAGTGGAGAAAAAAGTGAAGATTTCATCAGTTTATTTAGAGAGTTAAAAAACAACGATTTAAAAACCACCTATTGGCAACAAGATGCTAATGGCAAATGGCATGATATTTAAGCGTGAATTACTCAAAAAAACTTATGCTAAAAATGCCAGCATAATTAAAGAAAATAGTTTTCTAAGCGATTATGCTGCGAATCTACTCATAGATAAATTAAAGCAAACATCATTACATTTTGAGAATATTCTGTATTTAGGTGCCAAATCACCTCTTTTAACTGAGTTCTTGCAAACTCAATATCCTCAAGCAAAAATTACTGAAACTAGTTTTTCTGCAGAATTTTTAGCTTTATCAGCTCATCCACACAAAATAGTTTGTGACGAAGAACTCTTACCTTTTAAAGAGCAAAGTTTTGATTTAGTATGCTCAGTCCTAAATTTACATAATGTTAATGATTTAGTTGGTACTTTAATTCAAATTAGAAAAACTCTAAAGGATAAAGGTTTATTTCTTGCTTCGTTAATTGGCGGCAGTAGCTTAAGTAAGTTACGCCATGCTTGTCTAGAAGCTGACGCGCTTTTAGGCTCTTCCAGTCCAAAGGTCGCCCCAATGCTAGAGGTTAAAATGGCAGGACAATTATTGCAAAGAGCTGGTTATCACATGGTTATTGCTGATAGTGATGATGTCGAAATAATTTATGAGCATGTTAATAAATTATTACTAGACATCAAAAATATGGGTGAAGGTAATATTCTAAATAGCAAAACTAATAGATTAATGTCGATAAAAAGACTTGCTCTAATTAAAGAAAATTATATAAACTTAAGCAAATTAGCTAAAAAGATTACAGCTAACTATGAATTAATAAACTTAACAGCTTTTAAAAATTGAAACAGGCCTTAGAATTTTTTCCATTAATAGTTTTTTTTGTAGCATATCAATTAACTGATATTATTACTGCTACTATAATTTTAACCATTACCAGCTTTATTTCTTTTGGTACAATTCTGTTTTACAGCAAAAAAATTGTTTATATGCCTTTAATTTCAGCTTTGCTTGTTGGAGTTTTTGGCTTTTTAACTTGGTATTTGGACAACCCTATTTTTATAAAAATAAAACCTACAATTTTAAATATTTTATTTGGTTTGATTTTAATCACTGCCTATTTTTGCAAAAAACCACTAATAAAACTTATCTTAGAACAGGCTTTCAAAATGGATGATCACAATTGGTTAGTGCTAACACTTAGATGGGGGTTATTTTTTCTATTTATAGCTTTAATAAATGAAATAGTTTGGCGAAATTTCAGTGAAAATTTTTGGGTAAATTTTAAAGTATTTGGTATGTTGCCAATTACAATAACATTTACTTTAGCACAGATGCCTTATATGATGCGCCACCAGATTAAATAAAATTATATTCATAATACATAATGAGCTTTCAAGATAAATTAACCAAATTAGTAGCAAAGCACAAAGATATACAAAATAAGTTGAGTGGGGCTCAGCAATTAGAGCAAAATGAATTTATTGAATTATCCAAAGAATTTTCTGAGTTAGGTCCCATAGTTGAAGTAGCAATAGAATATCTTAAATTAGAAAAAGATTTAATTGAAGCAAATGAACTCATCTCAGAGGAAGAAATAGATGAGGAAATGAAACTTTTGGCTGAAGCAGAAGTTATTGATTTAAAGAAAAATATTGTAAATCTGGAAGACAAAATTAAAGTTCTGCTTTTGCCTAAAGATAAAGCTGATGAAAAAAACGCCATATTAGAAATAAGAGCTGGCACAGGTGGAGATGAAGCTGCGTTATTTGGCAGTAATTTACTTAGAATGTACCAAAGATATGCAGAAGAAAGAGGCTGGAAATTTGAAGTTTTAGCTATATCAGATACGGGTATTGGTGGCATAAAAGAAGCAACAGCTTCTATTTCTGGTAAAGCTGTATTTGCTCGTATGAAATTTGAATCTGGCGTGCATCGTGTGCAAAGAGTTCCTGAAACAGAATCTAGTGGCAGAATTCACACCTCAGCTGCAACTGTTGCAGTATTACCAGAAGCAGAAGATATTGATATTAAAATAAATGAAAAAGATTTGCGTGTTGATATTTTCAGAGCAAGTGGCCCAGGAGGACAGTCAGTGAACACCACAGATTCAGCCGTAAGAATAGTACATTTACCTACTGGTATCACTGTACAACAACAAGATGAAAAATCGCAGCATAAAAACAAAGAAAAAGCGATGAAGATTCTTAGATCTAGATTATATGACCATGAAAGACAGATCGCAGACTCAGAAAGAGCAAGTGCAAGAAAAAGTCAAGTTGGCTCAGGAGACAGATCAGAAAGAATTAGAACTTACAATTACCCCCAAAGCAGAGTAACTGATCACCGTATTAACTTAACTTTATATAAAATAGTTGAAATTGTAGAACAAGGTGAGTTAGATTTTTTAATTGAACCATTAATTGCTGATGATCAGGCAAGAAAATTATCTGAAAGTTAATTTGATATTAAGTGTAGCAACTGGGTTTTACTCAACGCAAAGTCACTATCCAACCATCTATTCTTAAGCTCTGACAGTTTAGCCCCTAGAATTTTTCCTTTATTATAACCCCTATTTTGCAAATCATGGCCTGTTACAGAAAAAACTGGTATTTCAATATTAGCAATATTAGCTAGAATAATTTTATCAACTCTAAGCGAGTTTTGTAAAATGTAATTTAAATAGAGATTTTTACAATTATCTCTTCCATGCAAAAAGATTATTTTGGTTAATTCTGTAGGGGCAAAAGAATTATATTGTTCATGATTATTTTCTAAAAATAATATCTCTTTATATTGTGTTTTAGATATTTTTAAGGTTTTTACTAAATTATCCAAAGGTTTATCAGAAGATAAGTTATATAAAAAAACATTTATGTTGCTGTTTTCAGGATTAACCTCATTAAAATACCTGATTTTATCTAGATTGTTATAATTAAAAACAAAATCACAAATTTGATATTCTGACATTAAAGCTAGGCTGTCCGCATAATTTGCTCCATTTAGTAATTTTGTCAATTCACTTAAAATTCTTTCTGCTGATAATTTGCATAATTTATCTTTGTGATGTGCGCATTTTCTTAAGGTAGTTGCCGATATAGAAAAATTTTCTAAATTTGCTTTAAAACGAAATAACCTTAGGATACGTAAATAATCTTCTCTAATCCTTGCATCTACATCTCCAATAAAAATTAATTTCTTTTGCCTGAGATCGGCCCTACCATCAAAATAATCATAAATTTTACCCTTAAAATCCAAATATAAAGCGTTAATGGTAAAATCTCTTCTTTTAGCGTCTAGGGCAAAATCTGAGGCATATGCTATTTCACAATGCCTACCATCTGTTTTTATGTCACTACGCAAACTAGTTATTTCTATAATTTCACCTGTTAAAAACAGGGTAATTGTACCATATTTAAGGCCAGTTGGTTTAAATTTAAGTTGTTTTTCTAGACATAATTCAATTAGCTCCTCTACTGTAAATTTGGTTGCAATATCGATATCTTTTATTTGCTGTTTTAATAAATCATCCCTAACTGCACCACCAACTATACGAAAATTTTCAATTTCATGAGCAAAAATCTGCGCAAATTTTTGTATATGTGGCAAAGCTAATATTTTGTTCATCTTTACTTAATTTTCGCAGGTATTATTTTTCCATTTATAGTTTTTGCGGGAACATAATCATAACGCCCCTGCTGGCCAGATTCAGTGTAGAATATTAACAATATCGATATTATTGTAGCACATAACCCCCCTACTGTTAGATAATAATAGGCTAATTTTCTTTTTGCTTCATCTTTATCTTTTACTCGTTTAAAAATAAATATATGCCATAAAATATAAATTGTAACAGGTATCAAAATTGGCCAAAACTTGGTGATAATTAATTTTAACATATGAAAAAACGCTTAAATCATGAAAAGAAACTAGAATTTATTTTAGCTGATACTACCAAAAAATTTTTTAAATATAAAGGTTTTCATATATTCAAATTAATTTCTTTATGGCAAGATATAGTAAAAGATTATAGTAACATCTGCACCCCTATTAATATACTAAAACAACAAAATATAAATATATTGATTTTAGAAGTTGAAGATGAGGCTTTGATTTTTGAATTAGAATATAATAAAGACCATATAATCTGTTTAATTAATCAATATTTTGGGAGCGAGCATATTCATAAATTGAAATTTAAATTAGCCCTGCAAATCACTCCTCCTCCTAAACCAGCTAAAAAAGCCAAAAAACTTTACCAACATCATGAACTTAGTAAGGATAAGCAAGAACAGCTAGAAGAAATAACGGATAATAAGCTGAAGGAAAAATTATCCAATTTATTTGGTTACTTTGGCTAATAAAAAAAGTAACATCCAGCTTTATCCTATTCTTACATGCTATTTGCACTATCTCTTAATTTATGTTACTATTAAATTATAGCTATGTATTAACATAGTATAATATTTCAAAGGTAAGATGATGAGAAAACTTTTAACAACCACAGCGATTGCAACGCTAATTTCGTTTAGTGCCCAAGCTGGTACCTACTCAGCTAGTGATACATTTAATGCATCAATAGATTTTGTAACGGCAGTATCTGTGTCAATCTCAGATTTAACAATTAATAATGCAGTGTCAGGAGATACTATCGATTCAACACAAACTATAACCTTGACTAGAGATACTGACAGAAATGTTAGTTGTAGCCTTGATAGCTCTGATTTAGTGTTCTCAGCAGAAGGCTCAGATGATTTTACTATATCTGGGGCATTAACTTTAAACAGCGATACAAACTGTGGAACAATGGATGTAGCTGGTACTATACCAGATGCAGATAATGGTGTTGCATATAGTGCAAGCGTTACTTTAACAGCAGCATATTCAACCACTACACATAATTAAAATAACTAAATTATATAGGTATTAGATGAAAAAATTACTTTTTTCTTCAGCGTTAGTTATGCTTTTTAATATAAATGCAATAGCAGGTGATTATACAAAAACTGATGATTTAGATGCTACAGTTACTTTTGTCTCAACCTTGGTTGTTACCATAGAGGACTTAGCTATAAATAATGCAGTACAAGGTGATATTTTAGATTATGAAAATGATATTTCAATACCAGCTAAAGATCCAAATAGAAATTTATTTTGTGGTTTAGATACCGCAGATTTATATTTCTCTAGTGATGATGCGATTGATGTACCAAATTTCACAATATCTGATTCACTTTCAATTAATAACACTTGCAGCAAATTATCAATAAGTGGCACTTTACCAAATGCTGATAATAACGCAAATTATTCGGCATCAGCTACACTTAGCGTTGCATATGCAACAACAATTCATAGATAAAATAGGTTAATATGAATAAATTATTTTTAAACTCTGTGCTATTAGCGCTAATATCAGGAACTTCTTATGCAGGAACATATTCTGGAACTGATAGCTTTGACAGCACCATTGATTTTGTAACAGCAATTTCCATTAGTATTGAAGATTTAACTATAGAAAATGCAGTTGGAGGAGATAGTATAGCTCAAACCTTAAACATCACTCTAAGCAGTGATGCAGATAGGAGTATGTCGTGCTCAATCCCTAATCGCGATTTAATTTTTGCATCAAATGGTGTTGATCCCTTTACATTAAACACTGCTTTGACATTAAATGGCTGTAACTCTATTTCAGTAGATTCTACTTTGCCAACAAGTGCAGAAAATGGTACAGCTTATACTGCTTCTGTAGTACTTACAGCAGCATATTCTACAACTACACATAATTAGTTTTATAGTATGTACTTAAATCAAAGAAAAAAAGAGACTTATTAGTTTCTTTTTTTCTTTATTATTCATATTTAAGTTATACCTTAATCAAATGATAAAAAATAAAGCATTCATATTTTTAACAATTTTTTTATTTATTGGCCTAACTATTATTTTTTTTAACGTAAATTTTAATAGACAAACCACGAATCATTTAATCCCTCTAAAAGAGCAAAAATTCACTAAAACAGAAATAGACAATATTAGTTATAACGCTCTAACAGATTTAGCAGTTATTAACAGCAGCATAATAGATTTTTATAATAAGCTGCCCAGTCAAGATTATTTAAAAATTAACAATTCAGATATATTAATTGAAAATATTGTGATATGGCGCCATTTAATAGAAATATTAAATGATTATATTTTTATCAAATATCAAAATGATAAAAGTACATATTATAACCAACAAAATCTTCTTTTAGAAATTTTACAAAATGAGCCACATGAAGATATATTAATTGCACTATTGCAAAAATTACTCCACAAAAAAAATAAAGTTGCACAACAAACTCTCATCAAAGGTTACTTAGATAAACGAAATTACCATAACTCAAACATCACACAAAAGTTATTTTTTATTAAGATTATTCAAAAACTTAC
>JABIRX010000039.1 GCA_018667735.1 Alphaproteobacteria bacterium
CTCTTGTGGACCTGTTGTTGTGCCAACAGCATTGCAGGATAGCTACGTACGGAAGGGATAACCGCTGAAAGCATCTAAGTGGGAAGCCTCCCTTAAAACTAATTTTCCCTATCAGAGCCGTGGAAGACTACCACGTTGATAGGCTGGGTGTAGAAGTGCAGCAATGCATGTAGCTTACCAGTACTAATAGCTCGATTGACTTAAATTTCACTGACTTTTTGAATGCTATGTGTAGGATTAAGCTTACATATATACTTATAAAGTATTTCTATTCACAAGAACTTAAGGCTATTTAAATGGCTTGGTGACCATAGCTGAGGGTGACCCACCTGATCCCATCCCGAACTCAGAAGTGAAAACCTCGTAGCGCCGATGGTACTGCATCTTAAGATGTGGGAGAGTAGGTAGTTGCCTGGCCTTTTAAATAGCTTTTTTTTAATTTTGAAAATAGAAAAATGAAAATATTAAATTCATTAAAATCTGCAAAGAAAAGAGACAAAAATTGTCGTGTTATCAAAAGAAAGGGACGTTTATTCGTTATTAATAAGAAAAACCCTCGCTTTAAGGTAAGACAAGGTTAGTCTTAAATTTCTTTCTATAATGCATAAGTAAAACTATTATAGACCTAATAGTTTTTAACCCATATATTAATCTCAACTCAACATTTAGACTTTTTTTCCTGTAATATATAGTTAAGTAGACTAATTTTCTAATTTATTTAGTTAACTTAGGTAAGACAAGGTTAGTCTTAAATTTCTTTCTATAATACATAAGTAAAACTATTATAGACCTAATAGTTTTTAACTCATATATCTATCTCAATTCAACATTTTAGACTTTTTTCCTATAATATATTCAAGTAGACTAATTTTCTAATTTATTTAGTTAACTTATATATTTATTTATATGATATATAGAGTAACTTACTTTTGAAGTATAAATTATATAACAAGCAAAATCGATGAAAAAGCGTAAGTTTATTAAACGGGGATTTTCTCTTGTTGAATTATCAATAGTGTTAATAATAATTGGCCTTTTGTTGGGTGGAGTTTCAGTTGGAAGTAAACTCATCAAAGCTGCTAAAATTTCTTCTATAATCAATGACCTAACCGAATATGAAAGAGCATTATATAGTTTTGAATTAGCTTATGATGCGCTGCCTGGTGATATGAATAATGCTTCTAGTTTTTGGACAAGTAGCCAGGATGGTGATGGAGATTCTTTAATAAAAACTTCATGTATTTCTGGACCAAATAATTTGGAAAATTTAATTGCGTTTGAGCATCTTTCTTCTTCAAAAATAATTTCTGGTGATTATTCAGGTCTTGGTTATGTTTCTGGTTCCCAAAGTGAATTACCACTAGCTGGTTATAATGTTCCAGAATTAGCTATAGCTAGTGCAGTAATTTCTTATTCATATCTTGCTAGTTGGTATATATATAATTCTGGGACTTTAATTAATTTTGAAAGAAATTTGATTTCTGCAGGATTGGCTCATACATCATGCTCTAGTACTAATTTAAATATATTCAAACCAGTGGATGTAAAGACTATAGATTCTAAAATTGACGATGGTTATCCAGATACTGGCTTGTTAATTTCTGGTACACCACTTAGCGCATGTGCCGAAGCTTCTACTGGTCCAACTACAGCTGAATATAACTTGGACAGTACAACTGAATTATGTCCTTTATTTTATCTATATTAATCTTTAAATTAAGAATGGTGACAAATAATTCATAAATAATTCTTACATCTTGTTTAAAATTTTGTTTAAGTAGTAAGTATTTTTTATCTATTAAACTTATCTGTAGATAAGCATATTCTATTTTTTAGTCCTGTATTTAATTTAGAAATTAGTGCCAGTTTATGCAAAGACTATATATTCTAAAATTGATGATGATTATTCGGACGCTGCTTTGTTAATTCCTAGTACAGTACTTAGCGTATGTGCTAAGCTACTCGAGCTACTACAGCTTAATTATGCCCTTTATTTCATCTATATTAATTTTTAAATTAAGAGTTGCAGCAAATAATTCATTAAGAATCCTTACATCTTGTTTTAATTTTTGTTTAAGTAGTAAGTATTTTTTATCTATTAAACATATCTTTAGATAAGCATGTTCTATTTTTTAATCCTATATTTAAATTAGAAATTAGAGCCAGTTTATGCAAAGACTATAGATTCTAAAATTGATGATGGTTATCCGGATACTGTTTTGTTAATTTTTGGCACATTATTTAGCGCATGTACTGGGGCTTCTACTCAGCTAAATTATGCCGCTCTTTTTTCTATTTAATTTTTCAATTATGAGTTACGGCGGATAATTTTATTAAGAATCCTTAAAGTTTGTTTTAGTTATAAGTCTTTTCTTATTTATTAGATATATTTAAAGATAAGCATATTCTCATTTTTTGCTAAATTGCCATATTTGAAGTGTAAATTAGGCAGTGCAATAAAATTTTGTTTGCTCTCATTGTCTATATTAAACATTTTAGAATGGTTTATATCCTCTATTTTTATTAACTCTCTTAATTTTGCTGATTTATATAAAGATTGTTAATAGCTATGCCGATAAATTACTCTTATTTCTAATAGGTTATTTAGAATATTTACTAGTTAAATTTGTGTTATTAATTTTGCAAATAATTAAAATGCTATAAAAAATCCTAGCTTAATTTTATTTTAATTAAGTTTATTAATTGCTAGTAGTTTACTATTTAGATGAAGCAACATAAACTTTAGCAATATCTTATCTATCTTTTATAGATATAAGTAACTTTTATATGTGAAGCTCTTTATTTCTAATTACTCTTAGCCCTTATATATTTTACTATTTAATAGATATGAAAAATAATAAGTTTTATATTTATTGGATTTTATTAAAATATTTTTATAGTAATGCATAAATATAAGCAAAATATATGACAAATAAAATTTTAATCATTGATTTTGGTTCGCAAGTAACAAAATTAATAGCAAGAAGAGTTAGAGATATAGGTTTCTATTCAGAAATTTTTAATCATAGTATAACAATAGAGAAAGTTAAAAAATTTAACCCAGCCGCAATTATTTTATCTGGTGGTCCAGCTTCTGTTAATAGTGATAATGCCCCTGATATCTCAAGTGAAATCTTTAATTTAAATATACCTATTTTAGGCATATGTTATGGGCAGCAGTTAATCTGCAACAAACTTGGTGGTTCTGTTGGCTTAGCTGATAAACATGAATATGGTAAGGCTGATTTAAATGTTGTAACAGAACATGCATTATTTTCTGGTTTGCAAAATAATCAAGTTTGGATGAGTCATGGTGATGTAGTAAATAATTTACCTACAGGTTTTTCCGTTATTGCAACTACTAGTGACGCACCTTATGCCGTTATAGCAAATGATACAAAGAAAATCTACGCTATGCAATTTCATCCAGAAGTTATTCATACATTAGATGGAGATAAAATTATTGCCAATTTTTTAAATAAGCTTGCAAATCTTGAGCCTGATTGGACAATGAAAAATTATAAAGATATTGCTATAAATGAAATTAAACAAAAAGTTGGCAATAAAAAAGTAATTTGTGGTGTAAGTGGTGGAGTTGATTCAACTGTAACTTCAGCCTTAATTTCTAAAGCTATTGGTAAACAACTTACCTGTATCTTTGTAGATACTGGTTTGCTTAGAAAAAATGAAGCTGCAGAAGTAAAAGAAATATTTACAAAAAGATTAGCAGTTAATTTTATTTTTATAGATGCCAAAAAGCAATTTTTGTCTGCCCTTAAAAATGTAGCAGATCCAGAACAGAAAAGAAAAATAATAGGAAAAACCTTTATTGATATTTTTGATAAGGAAGCGCAAAAAATAGCAGATGCTTCATTTTTAGCGCAAGGAACCTTATACCCAGATGTTATAGAATCAAGTCATCCAACAGGAGGGGCTAGTCAAACTATTAAATCTCATCATAATGTGGGTGGTTTGCCTGAAAAGATGAACTTAAAATTATTAGAACCTTTAAGAGAATTATTTAAAGATGAAGTTAGGTCTTTAGGTATAGAACTTAATGTACCAGAGGATTTAGTCCTCCGCCACCCTTTTCCAGGGCCTGGTCTTGCTATTAGAATGCCGGGAGCTATTGAGGA
This sequence comes from Alphaproteobacteria bacterium, assembly GCA_018667735.1. Lineage (NCBI taxonomy): Bacteria > Pseudomonadati > Pseudomonadota > Alphaproteobacteria > Alphaproteobacteria bacterium. The sequence continues at coordinate 4,137 of JABIRX010000039.1, forward strand.
AGAAAAAGTTAAGATATTGCAAGATGCAGATGCCATATATATAGAAGAAATTAAAAAACACGGTTTATATAATGATATTTGGCAAGCTTTTGCTGTTTTATTGCCAGTGAAAACAGTGGGAGTTATGGGAGATCAGCGAACTTATGAAAATGTTTTAGCCTTAAGAGCGGTTACGGCAAGCGATGGTATGACAGCTGAATATTATCCTTTTGAACATAAATTCTTAAATAAGGTTGCATCTAGAATAATAAATGAAGTGAGGGGTATAAATAGAGTAACCTATGATATAACCTCTAAACCTCCAGGTACAATTGAATGGGAATAAAATGTCCATGATATAGAGGGATACATTAGGGTTTCTTATGAAGAATTAGAAACCATTAAGAATAAGTAAAACGAACATATTAAACATACTTTAAATGAAGATGGTAGTTTGAAATTTGATGTAACGCAAGATGATACTGATAACTGTATTTTTTATGTTTTCGAAAAGTTTTAGATAATGACGCCTTCGATTTACCTCAAGCAAGAACCAAAATAATTGATTGGGCTGCGGTTAGCAAAAATGTGGAAAGATTTTACAGTAAAAGGTGCGAAGAATGATTTGCAAACTAGGTTTTGCCCCTCAAAAATCCCTATTACTTGACGCTTTGTAAAGCCGTTACTATTGAGTTAAAATAATATGTTAGTAATTTTAAAGGGCATATTGAAGTTCCAGCTGAGCAATCAGAAACAGTCAAACCTTACTTAAGCTAACATATAAAATACTCTAAATTAAGATAGGTGTTCAGCATTTAGTCTAAAGTAAGGCAAATAAAGATGTATTCCACCTTTTTAAAAATACATATAATAACGCATTTAAGGAGTATCAAGTTAGAGTAAAACAGCAATTAGCTATTAATTATTTAAAGAATTAAGAGATTTTACTAAAAAATAATAGTCATTATTTTGTGAAATTTATACTAAAAACAAACTTTTTTATATTGTCAGAATTGATAACAAAATGAAAATTATGCTTAACTCTGTATTAAATTTAGTTCTTGTTTTATATTATTCATCACATTACAAGGCAACATCCACTTATTTTTTCTTGTTCAGCTTTTAAAAGTCTTTCTGTATGAGTTTGTAACATAATTTTTGGACTTAGATCTAAAGATGGGCGTCTTTGAGTGATTTGCGTTGTTAATGCTTTTTGTTCAGCTGTTGCTTTTTCAAGCATTTTCCTTAGAGGAGGATTTACTGTATATAGTTTATCGAGGGCTGTTTGTTGTTGGATTTCTTGTGTTAAATCAGCATTAGAATCTAATAATAATTTAGTGATTTTTATATCTCCTATAGTTACTGCCATAAAAAAAGGTGAGGTAGATTCAAATAAGATTTGATTTGGGTTCGCTTTATGCTCTAGTAATAATTGGACCATGGGTAAATTACTGCTACCTATAGCGATGCATAATGGTGATAGATTAATTTCACCTACTTTGTTAACTTCTGCTCCATATTGTAATAATGTTGTTACTGCTTCTGTTGCATTATTTTCTACAGCTTTACATAAAGCTGTTTGACCTTCAGTTAGCTTTCCAGAAAAAGTAATTTGCAAACTTTCAATATTTGGGTCCGCCTTATTTTTCAATAAGAAAATTAGTAAATCTAAATTGTTTGTTTCAGTTGCAATATATAAAGCGGTTTTACCTTCCTTATTCCTTTGGTTTATATCTCCTCCTTCTTTCAATAATTTTATTATATCTGCTTTATTCATTAAGTACTCGTAAAATTCATGTAAATCATAACATATTTTAAGAGCTCAGGCTAGTAATATTTTGTTAGAGATTAATCTAGCTAAGTCTAATTATATTATGTGCATGTAATAAATCTAAGCTTAGTTATAAAAAAGTAACTGCTTAATGTAGTGAAAAAATATGGTAATATTTAAAATTAGATGCTTCTTCCAATAGGTTTTAATGCCTGTTCAATAACTTCATCGGTAAGCTCTGTTGGTATTCTATTTAATCTTGCTCCTATTTTTATATCTGTTCTTAAGTATAAACCATCATCACCATCTTGGCGACCCGTATATAAGCCATTTATTAGTGCATATTTTTGATAAGCAGCAGAAAATCTTTTTGCTAAATAATATATCCCTTCCCCATATTCTTGTTTAAAAGATTCAACTGCTTTTGTTGGCGCATTGCTAACACCGTCATTTTTTTTAGCAAACTCTATGACTAATTTTATGAAATTTATAGGATTTATTTGTTGTTTTGATAAGTCACCTTTAACTGTTGCATCAAAGGCTGATTGCAAACTTTTGGCTATTTTGCTTTTTATTAACTCTCCCTCACTTGGTTTAGATCTTAACTTGCTTGTAAACTTGCTGTCTAAATCATTACCACTTATCTCAAATAATGACTCATCCTTATATAAGTCTTTACTTGCTACTTCTTCTATTTCTTTGTAATGAATAAGTTCGGTTAGATTATGTTGTGCTATTAAAACATCACGCAGCATTCTTAAATTATAATCTTTATATTCAGGAGTAGATATAATTTTCTTGAATGCTGTTGCTAATTTTATTACTTTTGCATCATCTATTGAGTCATGCCTGTACCAATGCTTGATGATTACTGTAAGTTCAGCAATTTCATATTCTGCTAATTCTTTTAATTTTGGTGAACTCATTCGATGACGCAGAGCTGGGCTAATTATTGACCTTCCCTCTAATCCGGCTGAGTTGCAGCTAGCTAATAACATGAAACCAGCTTTAGCTGATTTTTCGCCTGTTTCTGGATGAATGCCTGTTAGTACAGAATTTAATAATTTTTCTAAACCATCATCTATACAGCTATTTATTTCATCTAGCCAAATTATATTTCCTGCTTCAAAAGCTTTTATAATAATGTGTTTTTTCTCGGAAAATGGAAGGTCAGCTTCTATTTTATGATAACAATGTCCACCAAGTTCTGTATAGGGTCTTATATTATTTGCAGATAACATTTCTTTTATCATTTCACTCTTTCCTACGCCAGCCCCACCTTCTAGTAAAAGACCATTTAATCCTGATGCAACATTATTAAATATACCGTTTCTTTGCTTAGATCTTATATTTATTGCTTCATATAAAGTTTGTTCTGCAGCTTTTGTTGCAGTGGTTGTAATGAAATTCTTACCTCTTAGATCTCTTGCTGGTGCTATTTTTAATGCTGTTAATAATGTTTTTAGTACTTGCTCTTGCAACTCTCTAACTGTGTCGCCTGTTACTGTTTGATTTTCTTTATAACTCTTTATCAAGGGTGAGCATATTGCTTTAAATGTTGGTTCATCTAATTGTTCAGCTATTGCCTCACAATATATAGAGCTCTTTAATATATTCTCATATATGTAGCTTGCTGGAAAATCCTTAAATTCAATTATTGGTATATCACCTTGATTAAATAATTTCTGGGCAAATCTTCCCCCGCCATATTCTATTGGGTTACATGCAAATACTACTTTGTGATGTGTAGTTAAAGGATAAAATTTACCATTGTAAAATAACTTTTTTTCACCATCTGTCTTCATTCCACAAAATAAAGTAAAGTGCTTATCTTCAATATTTGATTCATCTATAAATAAAATCTTTGTTTTTTCAGGTTCGGTATCCATAGCCCATTGTTCAAATGAGCTTAATTCTCGGTGAATTGATATGGTATCTTGATCACTTTGTGTAAATTCTTTTATTATACTGCTTTTTCCTACACCACTTTGACCTTCAAGTAACAACATATTTGATGTGATAAGTTGATCTTTTATTAAGCTTTTTCTTGCTTCCAAAAATTCCTGCGCTTTAAGCTCGCTATGCTCTAGATCAAAAGATTTATCTGCAGGTTCAATTTCAATTGTTTTTGGAATTGCTTCTCTTTCTAATAATTCTTGATACCTAAATTCTAAGCTATCTGCTAGCCAAGCAAGCCTTGAATAACTAACTTCTTCCGCTCTTAAGCTTTTTTCTTCAATTAAGATGGTTAGGTTAGCTTGCGATTTTGCAATAAGTGGCGCCAATATATTTAACATCTCATCAGTAAACTCGCCCTGAAGTACAAATTTATTTCCCTTTCTTAAACCTTCTATAAATTCACTTTGATGCTCATGAAAATCATAAAACCCTGCCCCAGAAACTTGATATGTTATAGAGCTTATTAATGTTGAAAAATCAAAATCTTCTACATTTATTACAGCTTGATCGGCTTGTGCTTTGTAGCTACTTAAGTCATTTGTAACAATAATTTTTGGACCATTCGTAACTGGCATAGTTTGTCCACTATGCGGTGCACTTGAGGCAGTTAGAGCAGTTTGTTTTAACTTCATTGGCAATTTTACTCCATGTGCTAAGTATAATTTTAAACTTACGTTAAATCTTGAGGCTTCATTTAACATACAATAATATTGCTCTTCTGTTAGCTCACTAGTGATAAGTAACTTTAATGATTTAGCATCATTCTGTGCTATCAAACCAGGAGTCTCTTGATATTCACCTTTTTCATTAATATGATGCTGATGTAATAATAGATCAAATATATGATTATTTACTATTTCAGCTTCTTGGTTATATTTACTATCTTTGCTAACTTCTATGGCGCTAAATTTACTAAAATCGAAATCATTTGACTTAACTTTAATATTAAAACCATCTGGTAAGGTTAGCTTATAGCCATGATAGTCAAAATAGCTTTTTGCTTGTGCTAATTTAAACTCATCATTTAATGATTTAGCTGCTTGTGACCCTATATTGCTGATTGTAAAATTATTATTACCTTCTTGGATAGCTATTGCAAATGGCGACTTATGCCATATTAAAGAATCTCTATTTAAAGAAATTTTACCAAATAATGCCTGACGCCAATCACTTAAGCCTAGCAGATCTATTGGTAAGTTATCTGTGTATTTGGTTACTGTTACTTTAGCTTCTACTTCTCTTTCTAATAAAGGATCTATAAGTTTTGGCCTCATAAATGATTGATATGCTATATTATGTCTAGAGGCAAAGGATGGATCTTCTGTTTTAACCCTATCTAAACTTATAATTTTTACCTCTTCTGGTATTTTGCTGCCTGCTATAGTTGGCTCTCTATCAAGCAAAGTATTTAAGGCTACTTTTTGCTTAGATGAAAAAACTGACCAATTAACAACTAATAATCGATTACCATCTGACATACTTAAAAAAGACGCTAAATCAGCTTCTTTTGTTAATGCTATAGAACCATCTTTAGCTATTTTAAGTTTTGATCTTGTGAAATTTAATTGATCTGGGTTATCTATATAAAAAACATTCTCTTTATGTTGTTTTATGAGATAATGTGCATGTTCATCTATTTGTTTAGTTGCTAATAGAATTTTATGCTCTGCTCTTGAGCTCAAGCTTGCAAGAGTAGATAGATCTAATGGTTTAAAAGAAAACTTTACTTTAAAACCATAAAGTAGTTGTGCAAATGCTATATCTTGAGATGTAGTTTCTGCTTTAGGTTGTGCTAAACTTGTTTCTTCTTTTTCTGCTGGTATATCTAATTCTGTTGCAGTTAATCCTGTTTTCTCTGTATGCCCTTTTGACTTCTTAATTCTATCATAAGTTAAATCAACTACTTGACCTCCCAGATCATAAGGAACCCAATTACTCTTATCTTTTACCTCTATAATGATATGGTTACCATTTATGCCTAATGCTCTAATATTATCTGCACTTACTCCATGTTCTAATAACTTATTATATACTGCAGCAACTCTGTGACGACACGCACCTGATTTTTGTTCATATGCAGTTTTTAGCCATTTCTTAATATCTCCATCTTCGGGCATTGCTGCTATATCAGTGTAAGGTTTTGATTTGGCCCGAAATGTTTCAATGATCTGCTTTGCTGTGCTACCCTCTGACAAGGTTGCTTTTTTTTCTAGCTCAGTACTAACAATATAATTAAGCTCAATGTTTCTATCTGATTGTGCATAATAAAAACCATGATCACCCTTAAATATTCTAAGTCCATCTAGTTTGCTACCTACTATGCCCTCAAATTCATCAATAGAACTTAAGCAAGGTAAGAATATTTGATTACCACTAGTTAAGGCAATATTTAAACTTGCATATATTTTTATCCCAGATTTTGAGCTTTTAAAAGCTGAAATATTTTCAGGAGTAATGATATGAGGGGTAATTATTTCTAATGATTTAGGTTCAGAGCTCTGAAACTCGGCTTTTTCAGCTATTATCAACTTACTTAGAGAGGTAATAATTTGTGGTCTATCACTAAAATCACTATTTAAAACTTTACCAGAAAGTTGCATATGATATTGCTGTTTCTCAGTTGAAGCATCAAGCTCACCATCATTCTGAGCAGAACCCAGAAAAATTTCGCCATCTTTTGGTTGCGGCCCTGCTAGAGGGAGCCTATCCACAGTTGTTTCCACAGACATTATGACTCCAAGGCTGCAACAAAAATCTTCTGGTGTTTGACAAGTTGATAAACTTTTTCTTAGCCTTGCATAAACATCACTAGATAATGTAATATAGTTTGGTTTAAATTTTTTCACTAAATTTTCAATATCTATCTCTATATCATTAATACTTTTCTCACCTGCTATTATTTCAATGATCTCAATATCATTTAATTCAATGTCTACTAAATCTGGCTCTTGGAGAGGTAATTGAACTAATAATGATGTAGGACTACAATAAGCTGTATCAGCAATTAATGATTTGATAGCTTCCGACTTAGCACGTTGCTGTTTTGCTACAAGATATGAATTTCCTTTAGATAAGTTAAAGGCATCTAAAATTGGTCGCTGTAGAATCGCTCTACTATGTATATACAAGGCTGTTTTTTGAACAACCTCTTCAGTAAATTCGGGTATAATTGTTGCAAGAGGTAAGTGAAAAAATAAGTTATCTTTTTTGATTCTTGCTTTTACAAATTCTCTAACTAGATCTGGTTGTAAATCAAAAAACTCTAATAAAATTGCACATTCATCATTAGCACTAGAAGCTTTTATATAACACTCTTTGTCAATATAATTAACTTTATTTAATAAATCCAAATCATGAAGTAGTTGAGCTACAAGGTCAGCTTTCATTGAAAAGATAGCTTCAAAATCTCCGATAATTCTAGAGTCACGCTTTATCTCTACACACAGATCTGCTAATAGTTGCAGTTTAGTTTCTTCACATTTTAAAGGAAACAGACAGTAAAACCACATTCTATTAGTAAGGTTAGCTTCAGGCTTTAGACAATAATCAGATATTACTTGACTAGAGCTAAGCTTACTTACAATTTCTGAAAATAATTCCTGGTTATCTGCAACATAATTACATAGTCCAGAAAGCATTTTATTGTTTTCTCGAAGAGATAAATCAGAACTTTCAAGTATGTTTATTTGCTCAGATAAAATTTTAGATTGCTCATCAATTTCTAACCTTTGCAGATATGGTTCTAAGTTAGTTTCTGTTAATTCAGGAAAATACTTGTCATTGATGGCTTTAAATAGAATGGGGTCTGATTGCTTTAATCTTAAAAACTGATTCATATCTACTGGAACATCAACTGCTAAGATAAGTGATTCCCTGTAATCAGTCGGATGGTTTGCAATGTAAATTTCTAATGCTTCGATATATTCATGTGCTTTAACTTTATCAAGCAAGCTGCCAAGTTCATATGCGAAAAAAATATCTTGGTCATTTTCACCGTTTAGCTTTTTATGCACATCTTCAAAAATTTTGTGGATTAATGAAACTAAATATTTAGCATCCTCACTATCACTACGAAACATTTCTATGTTTAAGTCTTCTTTTGCATATTTTTCAGTAAGATAATCAATATATGCTGTGCTAAAACTATTATAATCAGTTATCTTAATGATATCTTTTTCCGATACATCTTTTAGAAATTCAGCTTTTAAGATGTTGAGAGCTTCATTTTGTATATATTCAACCCCCTCTATTGCAAAGAAGGCTTGGAGCTGGTTCATTGAACGCAATGTAAGAGTAGTATATTCTAGATCTTTTATAGATTTTGTAAATTGCTCTAGATTTTCTGTTTTTATTAACTGTGCTAAAGCATAATTTAAATTATTTTTAGGATATAAATATGCATTTAAGCCATCTGTGCTTAGGTTTGGAGTTTTGAGATCTTGAAAGTTAGTTTTGGTAAATGCGCTTATAATTTCAGCGGATTTCATAATATCTAAACAAACTATGTTATCTCGAGCTAATTTATAACTTCTATTTAACATGGGGTAATGAGTGCTAGCATTAAATTGTGTGAGCTGATCTAAAACTTGAGCATTGGTTAAGTCTTCTTCTAATTTTGCGAAGTGAAATGGCTCGGTTGCACTACATAAATATATTTCAAAACCTAGTTGAATTAGCTTTTTGCTAAATGCTACACGCTCAAAAAATCTTATAGCTAAACAAGAATTACTATCTAATATTATAGCTTTCTTTTTTAAGGAGGAGGACGGCGCGGTGCTGGTAACAAATGCTTCTTGGCTGGACAAAGCACTATTTGGATCAAATCTTTCTGTGCCCGTTTTTCCTGTTTTTATTTTAGTGGCTTCTTTAAATAGATAATCTGGTAAATTATATTGTAAGTATTTCATGTTTTTTCAGATTAAATTTTATAATAGCATTTTATCTTGTGGTGATCAACTTAAAAAGATGCAAGAATTAATATTTGTTGCAATATGTGGCGATTTAGCTGTGATAATAATTAAGAAAAACTTTTATTTTAATAAATTATTTTAATTTTAAGAAAGCTGCTTGACCTTTTTGAAGTAATTTTATAGATTGCCATGATAAAGTAAGATTTAGCTTAAAGTTAATGGTTAGGTAGCTCAGTTGGTAGAGCAAAGGACTGAAAATCCTTGTGTCGGCGGTTCGAGCCCGCCTCTGACCACCATAACATTTTTTTATGGTAGTAACGAGTCCTGATTATGGCAAAACTAATTATAGACACAAGCTGCAGTAAAATAAGATTAGCTTTATCATTTGATGGGCATGTTTTTACTTATGAGTCTGATGAAAAAAACATTCAAGCAGAACAACTAGCTTTAAAGTTAGATTCTTTGCTAAAAAAACATCATTGCCTCTTTTCTCAAATAAAAACTATATATTGTGTTGTAGGTCCTGGCTCTTTCACTGGTATAAGAGTTGCTATAGCATTTGTTAAAGGCCTTGTTTTGGAGCAAAATATTAAGGTTGTTGCAGTTACTAATTTTGCTTTATATTTAGCCCAATTCAAAGAGCAGTTTGAATTGTGTGGGAAAGCAGAAATTTTCATTAATTGCGGTAAAAATAGAGCTGAGTTTTTTCATCAAATCATTGAAAAAGATTCAGGTAAAATAAGTGAAGCAAAAATTGTAAGTCA
>JABIRX010000040.1 GCA_018667735.1 Alphaproteobacteria bacterium
AACTTCTCAGAGCTAAAATATTTCAATATTGCCGCCGTTAATGTAGTCTTACCATGATCAACGTGACCAATTGTTCCTATATTTAAGTGTGATTTATCTCTTTTAAATGTTTCTTTACTCATTTTTATACCTAAAAATTACATCCGTTAAGTTGGTTATATATATTATCTTATTTAGCACAGCTAAATACTCTTACTTTTAGCAAAACATCCACTTGCTCTTGGAGCGGGTGAAGGGACTCGAACCCTCAACTTTCAGCTTGGAAGGCTAACGCTCTACCAATTGAGCTACACCCGCTTATAAAAGCTGGTAGAGGGGGTAGGATTCGAACCTACGTACGCATACGCGGGCAGATTTACAGTCTGCTGCCTTTAACCACTCGGCCACCCCTCCTAATTTTAAAGTGGCCATGCTATTATTAGCTACAAACTAAAACAGCATAATGCTTGCAAAGAGTCTCGCTTACACGAGCCAAAAAGTAAGGACAGTATATTTACCCTACGATTGATTATAAGTCAACAAAGTTTTTTAATATTTTAACTCTGAAATTCCAGTGCTTCACCAAAGGTTATTTTACCCTCATAGAATGCCCTCCCTATAATCACACCAGACACTCCATTTACTTCCGAATTTTTGATCTTTTCCAGATCCGACACATTCGAAACTCCTCCAGAAGCTATAATAGGAATGGATATGGTACTAGCAATCTCATTAGTTCCAACCTCATCAAATCCAGATAGCAAACCATCCCTATTAATATCTGTATAGATAATAGCTGCTACCCCCACTTTCTTTAACTTATCTATCATATCAAGAATAAGAACGTCCGTCTCTTCTAGCCAGCCATTAACTGCCACTCTATTTCCCCTAGCATCAATTCCAACCGCTATTTTTCCTGGATATTTTTCACACGCCTCTGCTACCAAAGATATATTTTTTATTGCGGCTGTACCTAAAATAACCCTATGGACTCCTCTGCTCATATACTCATCTATAGCTTCCATACTTCTTATTCCTCCACCTACTTGCACTTTGAGTGATGTACTCTCTACAACCTGTGTTACCAATGATATGTTTACCAACTTCCCCTTTCTTGCGCCATCTAAGTCAACAACATGCAGCCATTCAAAACCAGCACGCTCAAATTTTAGCGCCTGATCTAACACACTATCATTAAACTCTGTAACTTCATCAAACTTCCCTTGCTTAAGCCTAACGCAAGAACCATTTTTTATGTCTATAGCTGGATAAATAATCATATTATAAATTTAAAAATTCTGTTAAAAAACTCAATCCATTAATACCACTCTTTTCAGGATGGAATTGGGTAGCAATTATATTTTCAGCGACTAAAATAGCTGGAAACTTATTGCCGTAGTCACACTCAGCTATTACATTAATTTTATTTTGACAAGCAAAATAATAAGAATGAACAAAATAAAAATCTTTCTGATGAAATTTTTTATAATTAAAGCCATTTAACACATCGTGCTTAACCAACAAATTATTCCACCCAATATGTGGAACTCTTATTGGTAAATTAGCAGGGAACTTTTTTACCTCACCAGCAATTAAGCCAAGCCCACTTGTTAATTTGTTCTCATGCCCAATATCTCCCAGAATTTGCATGCCTACACACACACCTAAAAAAGGTTTTCCTGATTTCACATGAGCCAGAATATAGGCTTTAAATTCTGGGTTTAAAGCAAAAAACTCCATTGGCTTGTCAAAAGCACCAACCCCAGGTAAGATCAAATAATCTGTTGCTGTTAGCTTAGCAGAGCTCGATACAACTTCTATGTTATACTGTGAAACCTTGCTAAATGCACTAAATACCGAATGTATATTTCCTGCACCATAATCAATTATTGTGACTTTCTTCATATTTGTACTATCTGATAGTTGGTATTAAATTAACATGGTAACATTCGGAACCTACAAAATTATAGCCTCTCTTCATTAAAAATTTTTCCTTAATATTTGAAAAATCCAAAGCTAAATAAAAGCTGAATGCTAGCTCAATTAACTTAATCAGAACAAAAGATAAAAGGCCTTTTACATAAAATACATTAAGAACCAATAATAAAAGAATATATAAAGTAAAATTTAACCACATTTTGTGAAATAAAAACAAAATAGGACCAAATATAAAAACCCATATGTTGAACGAATCCTTAACTATCTCGTAATTATCGCTTAAATCTGATTTTTCTTTTGAAAAAACTGAGTAACGCTGCATAGATTAAAGCGATCCTTTTGTAGAGGGAATCTGATCCGCACTTCTACTATCAATTTTACATACTTGCTTAAGACTATTTGCCAAACCTTTAAAACATGACTCCACTATGTGGTGACAATTAGTTCCATATAAATTTTCAACATGTAAATTAGCTCCCAAATTTAACGCAAAAGCATAAAACCATTCTCGAAATAACTCTGTATCCATATCCCCTACTTTATCCCTAGAAAAATCTACATTCCAAACTACATAGGGCCGACCAGAAACATCAAGTGCTACACGAGTCAGGGTTTCATCCATAGGCACATATGAAAAAGCGAACCTATTAATTCCTTTTCGATCACCTAAAGCTTTCTTTACTGCTTGACCTATTGTGATAGCAACATCTTCAACAGTATGATGGAAATCAATATGTAAATCGCCATCTGCTTTTACTTCCAAATCTATTAAGCTATGCTTTGATAATTGCTCAAGCATATGATCTAAAAAACCTATAGATGTATTGATATTGTAGTTACCCGTTCCATCTAAATTTAATTTCACAGAAATTTTGGTTTCTTTAGTCTCTCTAATTATATTTGCTTTTCTAATCATGGTCTATTATAAATAATCATTATTTTATACAATATATTGTAGAAAACTACTAAAATATTAATTATGAGAAATTACATATTAATTTTAACATTTATTAATTTATTTGCTGTAAAACTTACCTTTGCAAATGATTTTAACATTTTTAGCCCAATTGAAGAAGAGGAGCCTAATCAAATTAGTGACCCTTATGAAAAAATTAATCGCAAGATTTATGCTTTTAATGTTTTTGTAGATAACTACACCACTAAGCCTGCAGCCAAATTTTATCAAATTACCACATCTGAAGAAATACGCGCTAATGTTACTAATTTTTATAAAAATATTACTATGCCAATTACAATAGCAAACTCTTTATTACAAGGTGATTTCAAAAATCTATATAGAGCAGCGCGAAGCTTCCTGATAAATTCTACCGTTGGAATATTTGGCTTGTTTGCGCCCGCTGAGCAAAACTTTAAATTCAAAAAGTCTAATAGAGAAGATTTCGGCCAAACTTTAGCAAAATACAATGTAGGATCTGGCTCTTATTTGATGTTACCATTTTTTGGCCCAAGCTCCACCAGGAATTTGACTGGAAAAATAATTGATATGCCTTTAAGTCCCAATTGGTATATTAATGAGGAAAGCCTTAGATCTTTATACACTACATCTGATGTAATTAATCAAAGAGAAAAACTCTTAGGTCACTTTGATGACATCCAAAAAAACACTTTAGACCCTTACAGTGTAATAAAAAGCTCCTATTATCAACGCAGAAATAAAATGATCTCAAATGAAATTAATTAAAAATATTATAATACTTAACTTATTATTACTAACTTTTATCAACAATGCGCATGCAGATTTAAAAGATGTAGAAAAATTTACCTTTAAATTTACCAGTAAAATCTTTGAAATAATTCAAAAAAAAACAAGTATAGATGATATTCGCAAAGAGTTAATAGAGGAAATATCAGAAAATATAAACATTAATGTAACGGCAAAATTTGTGTTAGGCAAATATTGGAAACAATGCAATGTAACACAACAAAATTACTTCAAAAAAATATTTAAAGACTATCTTATATTAAATTACGCACCTAAATTTCAAGGCTATAATGACGAATCTTTTAACATCATTGAAACAAAAAAACTAGCGCCAGGAAAATATAGCAGCAAAATAAAAGTAAGCCTCTCAGATAATACTAATTTTGAAATTATTTTATATATCATAGAACATGATAAAAAATTTAAAATTGTAGATATCGTAGGAGAAGGTATCAGCTTTTCTGCCACCCAAAGAACAGAATTCTACTATATCATCAAAAATAATGGTATAGAAAAATTCTTGGAAATATTAAACCAGAAAGTCATTAAGCTAAAAAACTCTTAATAACATTAAAAATTCAAACATATTTGGCCTTCTAAAGCTTTTTGCGATTAGAATTTTGGCCTCAATTACACAAACTAAAAATAAAAAGCATTATTACATTAGGTACAAACTCTCTAAATAAACAAATTATAAAGCAAATTCCTATGCTAATTATTAGATCTTAACTAGAAAATAAAGAGTTATAGCACTTAAGGAATAATTATGTAACTTAAATATTGTAAGACTTAAACCTATTAATTTTTATAATTGACAACATTATGTTCATGCCAAAATGGCCACCATATTATAAAAAAAGTGGCAAAATAATGGAAATATTAAGCCTGCTTGATGACCCTCATCTAAAATTACCTCCTACCATACATGTAGCGGGAACAAATGGCAAAGGCTCAACCATCGCCTTTATGAAACAAATTTTACAAGAGCATAATTTAAATATTTGTAGCTTTACTACACCTCATTTATTAGAGTTTAATGAATGCTTCGAAGTAAATAATCAGCATCTTAATGATAGCCAAATAGATCGCCTTACTGAAGAAATAAAGCTTAAGTTAAAGAACCAGATTGAACCAAGTTTCTTTGAATTTCAAGCTGCTTTAGCCTTTCTTAGCTTTAGTAGATCTAACGCTGATATTTGTATTATTGAATGTGGAATGGGTGCAAAAAATGATCCAACAAATATTTTGCCATCACCATTATTATCAGTAATAACTCCAATATCATTCGACCATGAAGAGTTTTTAGGTGCATCACTAGAAGAAATAACTATAGATAAATGCCATATCATAAAAAGATCTCCCGTAATATCTGCAGCGCAAAATGAGATCTCTAATCACATTATAAAAGAATTTAGCAAGTTGCAAAACACCAGCCTTCATAATTATAATGAGTCGTATGATTTTTCTGTTGAGAATAACAAGCTTATCTACGCAGATATTAAAAATAATGAATTAATATATTATAACTTACCCTCTCTAAATGGTGAACATCAAATTATTAATTTGGTAACTGCAATAACTGCAATAAAGGCACAATCACTGCATGAAATCTCTGATGCAACTATTAATAAAGCCATAGAAAAAACTAAATGGCCAGGTAGGTTAGAAAAACTATCTTCAAGTAACAATCAGGAAATCTGGTTCGATGGTGCTCATAACCCTGCCGGAGCAATGTACCTTTCAAAATGGCTAATACAGAATAATAATTCAAAAATATGCCTTATCTATGGCAGAAGCGCAAATAAAAATCATGCAGATTTTTTAAAATATTTTTTGAATAAAAATATAGATATCTGCTTTGTGACAGTTGAAAATGAAGCTAAAGCCGAATCAACACATAATTTTAAAAAATTCTGCACTAATAATATTGATTATCAAAATATTAGAATTTTTGATAATCTAACCATTATGTTTAATGATTTTTTACCCGGTTCAAAATATAACATAATTCTAGTTTGTGGTTCATTATTTCTTTATCGTGATTTAAAAAATAATTTACAACAAAAAAAGCCTCCCAAAAGGAGGCTTTAAAATTAGCTTATAACTATGCTGCGATAACATCATCATCATCGTCAAAATCCTCGTCTTCATTATCTATTTCATCTACATATAATATGCTCGTAAATTCAGATTCAAACTTCTCCAAAGTAGTTTTTCTTACATGACAAACTTCTGTGACAAAGCGATTATAGGCACTTTCATATATTAATCTTTCACTATATGATCTATCAGGATTTTTTACATTTCTATGAAGATCTCTAATAACTTCAGCTATCGCTAGAATATCACCGGAATTGATTTTCTTCTCATACTCCTGAGCTCTTCTGCTCCACATGATACCTCTAGAAGCTTGAGCTGTTTCACTCACTATATCTAAAGATTGATTAATCAGCTCGGGACTACATAAGCGCCTTAGTCCAACCTTAGAAGACCTTGCAACTGGCACGCTAAGATTCATTTTGTCCTTCTCAAAACTAATTTGATAAAACTCTAAATTTGTGCCCCCCAAAGACTGGGACATTATATCAGTTATTTTACCCACTCCGTGCGATGGATAAACAACAAAATCACCTTTTTTAAAGCTCTTTTGAGTCATAATTTAAAACCTCGAAAATTAATGTTGATTTAGTATAACACAATTTCAAGCACATAAAAAGCATTTTTTCATTTTTTATTATAAAATTTCTTTTAACGTTGCCCCTATTTTAGCTGGAGAATCTGAAACAGCTATGCCAGCTCTATTCATTGCCTTAATTTTAGCATCTGCAGTACCTTTTCCACCGGATACTATTGCACCAGCATGTCCCATTCTTTTACCTGGAGGAGCTGTTCTACCTGCAACAAAGCCAACCATAGGCTTGCTTCTACCTTTAGCTGCTTGCTCTTGTACATATTCAGCCGCTTCTTCTTCAGCTGAACCACCTATCTCACCGATCATGATAATTGACTCTGTTTCTTTATCATCTAAGAACATGTCTATTGCATCAATAAAATTAGTGCCGTTAACTGGATCTCCACCAATTCCAATACAGGTAGATTGACCTAAGCCTAATTGAGTAGTTTGATATACAGCCTCATATGTTAAAGTACCGGATTTAGATACTATACCAACGGAACCTTTTCTGTGAATATGGCCTGGCATAATACCAATTTTACATTCGTCAGGAGTAATAATTCCAGGACAATTTGGACCAATTAATCTAGTCTTGCTACCCTTAAGCATATTTTTTACTTTTACCATATCAAGAACTGGTATACCTTCTGTAATACATACTGCCAAATCTAACTCAGCATCTATTGCTTCCATAATAGCATCAGCTGCAAATGGAGGTGGTACATATATTACGGTTGCATTACAACCTGTTTCCTTTTTAGCATCCCTTACAGTATTATAAACAGGTAGGTCTAGATGAGTCTTACCTCCTTTTCCTGGGGTAACTCCTCCCACCATGTTTGTTCCATATGCAATTGCTTGCTCTGAATGAAATGTACCTTGTGCACCAGTAAAACCCTGGCAGATAACTTTTGTATGTTTTCCTACTAAAACTGACATTTTAACCTCTATGCTTTTTTAAGTTTTTTTACTTCAGCAACTATTTTCTTAGCCGCATCATCAAGATCATCAGCTGCTATGATAGCTAAACCAGAATTTGCTAAAATCTCTTTCCCTTGATCTACATTAGTACCTTCTAATCTTACTACTAATGGAACTGATATATTAACTTCTTTAGCAGCAGCTATTACACCATCAGCTATGATGTCACAACGCATAATACCGCCAAAAATATTAACTAAAATTCCTTGTACAGAACTATCTGATAAAATAATTTTAAAAGCTTCTGTTACTTTTTCTTTAGTTGCTCCACCACCAACATCTAAAAAATTAGCTGGCTCAGAGCCATAATATTTTATGATATCCATAGTTGCCATAGCAAGGCCCGCGCCATTTACCATACAACCAATATTTCCATCCATTTTAACGTATGACAAATCATATTTACTTGCTTCAACTTCTAATTTATCTTCTTCCGTTTCATCACGCAGAGCTAAAATATCACTTCTTCTGTATAAAGCATTGGTATCAAAGTTCATTTTTGCATCTAGTGCTATTAAATCACCTTCTACAGTTCTAACTAATGGATTAATTTCTAGCTGAGCTGCATCAGTTGCAATAAAAGCTTCATATACACCTTTTAATATTTTACCAAACTTTTTCAACTGATCTCCTGAAAAACCAAGGCCAAAAGCTAACTCTCTCACATGATAACCTTGAATACCAATTCCTGGGTTAACGGAGACTTTTAAAATCTTTTCTGGGTTACTTTCTGCTACCTCTTCTATTTCCACACCACCTTCTCTGGATGCTATAAAAGTAATTGCGGAAGTTTCTCTATCTAAAACTGCTGATAAATAATATTCTTGCTCTATGTTTGAGCCCTCTTCAACATAAATTCTATTGATTTCTTTACCTTCGGGACCAGTTTGATGCGTAATTAAAGTTTTACCCATTAACTCATTTGCTACATTATAGACTTCGTCTAAAGTTTTAACAACTTTAACACCACCTGCTTTACCTCTTCCTCCGGCGTGAATTTGCGCTTTAACCACGTAAACTGCGCTATTTAGCTTTTCTGCGGCTGATTTTGCTTCTTCTGCACTGAAAGCAGGAAAGCCATTAGGAACAGGAACTCCATATTGTTTCAATACATTCTTTGCTTGATATTCATGAATATTCATAGATATTACCATATAATTTGAAAATCATAAACTAACCTAATATTAATAACTTTAAAGTAAAAAGTGCCTAAAAACCTAATTTTAAAAAATTCTGAACTAAATATTTTAGCTAATTTTCTATTTAAACCTATTTTAACTAAAAAAATTATCACATTATCTGGAGAGCTTGGTGCTGGTAAAACAACTCTAGCAAAAGAGATTTGCAAAGTTTTACAGGTATATGATGAAGTAACTAGTCCTAGCTACAATATTTTAAATATTTATGAAAGTGAAAATGGCCCCATATATCATTATGATCTATATCGAATAAAAGAGAAAAATGAGATTGAAAATATAGCAATTGATGACGCTTTCAGTAACTATATTACTTTGATAGAATGGCCTGAATTAATTAAAGATATGTTACCAAAAGATAATATTAGAATAAAAATCAGAGATTATGCCAACGACAAAAGAGAGTATATTATAGATGGTATTTAAAGTGGACAAAATAACAGCGTTTTTAAATAAAAATTTCAATAATAAATATAGCTTAAGTGAACTTAAGCAAGATGCCTCATTACGCCAATATTACAGAATTTCAACTGAGCAACATAGCTACATATTAATGGACTCATCCAGAGACCAAAAAGCATTATTAGATTTTGTAAAAATAACCAATCTATTGCAAAAACACGAACTCTCAGTGCCAACTATAATTCTAGCAGACCCTGAGCATAACTTCCTAGTTTTAGAGGATTTTGGTACCATAAGCTTTAATGATTACCTAAAACAACAACCAAATGATACTGACAAATTATATTATCTTGCGCTTGATAATATAAATGAGGTTGTAAAAATAAAAATCACAGATTTAGACCTTAAACATCACAACAAAACTGAATTACTTGATGGTGTTAAACTATTTAGCAAATATTATTTAAAGGAAAATCCTGATATTTTGACAAATATGTTTGCACAAGTCCTAGCTAAACTTAATGATAATCATAGATATTTAGCACTAAGAGATTTCCATGCAGATAATCTTATGATCCTTAAGCATAGAGCAGATTTATATAAAATTGGTTTATTAGATTATCAAGATGCTAGTAAAAGTTTTTTGTCCTATGATTTAATTTCCCTCATTCAAGATGCTAGGCGGCAAGTGAAGCTCTTAGATCAAAAGAAATATCTTTCATATTTCATTGATAAGGCAAAAATAAAAAACTTAAGTAAATTTTATCAAGAATATGAAATTTTAAGCTTTCAAAGAAATGCCAGAATATTAGGCTTATTTACAAAATTTACGCGCGAAGGAAGTACAAATTATAATAAATATATTAGTAATGTGAGAGAGTATTTAGAACAAAACCTGCAAAGTAAGGAACTTGTTGAAATTAACTCATATCTTAAAAAAAAATTAATCTAGCTGACAAATTGAATTTTCTAAATCCAAAAATGCTAGAGAACATTGATCCCCGGAAATAGCAAAATTATAAAAATAACTTTCACCATATGCAGCGTCATTACTAACATTACTACCACTTGCATCAACTATACAAGGACCTAAATTTGCATTTAATACATTTTCTCCACTTCTAGCTTGAATTAAACCTTTAGTTGGTATTGCATCATCAAATTTTAGGTCCAATAGATATGCTTTTTCTGGCGAAATTACTGCATTTAAATTATTACCACCTTGTATGTGCTGACCAAAATATAAAATATTAATGTTTTTTGGATAATAACTACTATTCACCTGACATTGGTTATTACTTCCCGTGCCAATTGGCCAAGAATAATAACTATATATGGCCTGATTATAACTAGAACTGGGGCAATCAGTACTAGTACAACACAAGTAATAACTATCACAATCCCTATCACCTACTACCTCCTGAGCTTTACCACTATATGTGCCACTAACATAACCAGATAAGGCTAAATGCCGCCATAATAATAATGGCTCAGAATAATTAGAACTATTTTTCTCTGCAAGGTTAATAGTTTTTACAAAACCATCACCATCACCGTTGCAATCACTGGAGGTTGCGGCGCATCTAGTAGAAAAATATTGATCAGCATGAGGAAAATCACCAGGTAAAAATTGGTACTTCTGTTTAAAATCGCTAACTGCAAGCTTATATTTTACTGCCTCATTATAAATAGACTTTAAATGAGTAGACTCTAAAAATCTTGCACCTTGAGATATTAGCAATAGTAACAAACTTATTACTGTTACAACTATAGATAGCTCTATAATTGTGAATGCTTTATGCGATTGATGTGACTTCTTTAATTCTATTTCCGGCAACATTTAACATCGAAAAATCTGGATAATCATGTGTCTGCAAATCATATATTAACTCATTAAACCTTGTAATTTGCTTATCATTGCTTTCTAACCATTTAGTAATAATCTCTGCAACTGTAAATTTCCCTTTTGTATTTATACTATATTTGACAATTTCATCCGTAATGCGCATCTGTTGGTCATAAATATTATCCATATAGCTTTTTAACGATAATTTATCCCAATATGAGTCAATCTTTAAATTATGAGCAGAAAGCCTCAAATATCTCAAATGAAGTTTAGTGCCTATAGAATAATAAAGCTCTGCAACATATTCTATAGAAACTTCATTATTATTCCTGGCCACCTGCACAATTTGGCAAGCTGATGACATCATATCCATTGAAGCTATTTTCTTTGCTATATTCTCTGGTACTTTTTTACTCACATAATATTTAAATCTTTCCATGCGTATTTTTTGCGCATATTTGTCTAAAGATTTATCTAAAGTATCATAAACCTCTTCAACTTTTGGCGAAAATTCTTTCACTAACTTGGCAATATCCTTAATTGGTTGCTCAATACCCCTAATTAACCACGCAGTTGTGCTCTCTATAAAGGTTGCAATTTCTCGATACATTTCTATCTGCACTTTAGAATCAATCTTAGGAATTAAATTCTGTATATCAAACCACAAATCCCTCAACTTAAATACATCTCTGGTAATAGTATAAGCTCTTGCAATATCACACATTTTAAGACCTGTATCTTCCGATAAACGATTAAAAAATGTGATCCCCAACCTATTTACCAAGCTATTTGTAATGTAAGTTGCAACAATTTCCCTTCTTAAATTATGCCCCTTAACTTCATTTGTGTATAATTTAGATAGCTTTTCAGGAAAATATTTAACAAGCTCATTAACATAATATTCTTCATCAGGCAAAGTAGAAGAGAGCAAGTTACTGTAAAGGTAAATTTTACTATATGATAATAATACGCTTAATTCAGGCCTAGTTAAGCCAATACCCATGCTATGTCTTCTAGCCACCTCATCGGCATTAGGCAGAAATTCAACTTGTCGGTCAAGCAAACCTAGCTTCTCTAATTTATGCATCATACGATCATGTTGCTCAAGTGATTTAACCCCCTGATGCTCTGCTATACTAATAGCTTGTGTTTGTAGAAAATTATCACGTAAAACTAACTCTTCTACATCACTTGTCATAGATTCAAGAAGCTGATTCCTCTTATTCTGATCTAACTTCTTATTTTCCATAGCTGCTTGCAAAGCTATTTTTATGTTTACTTCATGATCTGAACAATCAACTCCAGCGGAATTATCAATTGAATCCGCATTTATTTTGCCTCCTTTTAAGGCATATTCTATTCTACCTTTTTGTGTAAAACCTAAATTTCCACCTTCTCCTACTATTTGGCAATTTAACTCATTTGCAGAAATTCTAACAGCATCATTTGCATGATCTCCTACTTCTGCATCACTTTCGGAAGAGGCTTTCACATATGTACCAATACCGCCATTCCATAATAAATCTACATGTGATTTTAATAATTCTTTGATTAGATCATTTGGTGCTATACTAGCTACTTTTATATTTAATAACTTTTTAATCTCCTTTGATAATTCCAATGATTTTGCTGAACGCTCAAAAACTTCCCCGCCTTTTGATATTAACGCCTTATCATAGTCAAGCCAAGTTGACCTTGGTAAATTAAACAATCTTTCCCGCTCAACAAAAGACTTTTTACTATCTGGGTTTGGATCAATAAAAATATGCATATGGTTAAAAGCTGCAACTAGCTTAATATTTTGCGATAAAAGCATACCATTGCCAAATACATCTCCCGACATGTCACCAATGCCCACAACTGTAAATTTCTCATTTTCGATATTAACACCAAGCTCATAAAAATGCCTAGTTACCGAAACCCAAGCACCTTTAGCTGTGATTCCCATTTTCTTGTGATCATAACCTTGTGAGCCACCTGATGCAAAAGCATCACCTAACCAAAAATTATATTTTTCTGAAACAGAATTTGCTATATCTGAAAAAGTTGCTGTACCTTTATCGGCAGCAACAACTAGATATGGATCGTCACTATCATATCTAACCACATTCTGCGGAGGAACAACTTTACCTGATATAATATTATCCGTTAAATCTAACAAACCAGACAGAAATGTTTTATAGGCAATAATACCTTCTTGCATAAATTCTTCGCGTGACAATAAATCAAGCTTTTTCTTAATAACAAAGCCACCTTTAGAACCAGTTGGCACTATAACCGCGTTTTTCGTCATTTGCGCTTTCACTAGACCATGCACCTCAGTCCTAAAATCTTCTGTGCGGTCAGACCATCTTAAACCTCCACGCGCAACTTTTCCACCGCGTAAATGCACACCTTCCATTACAGGTGAATAAACATATATTTCAGCATAAGGTTTAGGCAAAGGTAAGTCCTTTATGTCTTTAGAAGATAACTTAAATGATATATATTCTTTATATTGATCATTATCATCTAATTGAAAAAAGTTAGTTCGTAAGGTTGCTTCAACCAACTCTAGAAATTTTCTAAGTACCGCATCTTCAGCTAAATTGGTAACCTTAGTAATTAAATTTAATATCTCACTTTCAATTTTTTTAACTTTACTTGCATCTTGCTGCTTATATTTATTAACAAATAAATCAATAAACAACTTAGTCATCAAAGCGTTCTTATGTAATGCCTCAGCTATAAACTCTAAGCTGTATGAAAATTTAGCTTGCTTTAAATAACGAGTGTAAGCCCTAATTAGCGAAACTTCTCTAGCTGATATATTTGCGGCTAAAACTAACTTATTTAAACTATCATTCTCAATTTTATTTAACCAACATTGTAAAATTGCATCTTCAAAAATACTCTTAATTTCATGATAAGAGCTTGTTGATAGATTAGTGATATTAACCTTAAAGTTATGCAACCAAATAACCACGTCCTTATCTTCCACTTTTGGACTAATTTTGAACGTATGCTCTTCTATAACTTCTAAACCAAAATTCTCCAAAATTGGCATCATTTGAGATAATGGTATTTGATTATCATGGCTATATATCTTTAGCAAATATTTGCTTGAGCTTTCTTCTGGCTTAGATAATGCTATTAACGGATGACTTCCAGACATCAATTTATTTATTAAAGTGATATCATGTGCTGCATCATCCGCACCAAAATGCTCCGTGTAGGACAAAGAAAAAGCATCCTTGTAAGTTGTGTAAATTATTTTCGCTTCATCTTCGCCTGAAGAAACCTCCAATTTACCAAAAAGCCTTTCATTCCAGCGCGTTGATACATCTAATATCTCCTGCTCTATTTTTTGGTAATCTATTTTTTTAGGTGATAACCCTCTTGTTTTTACAATGAAGTTAACTCTTGCTAGCAATGATTCAGAAATCTGTGTATAATGAGCAGTAACCTCACCCTCAAACTCTCTTGCTACAATACCTTGAATTTTCTCTCTTATACCTGAGCTAAAATTTTTCTTAGGTACATAGCAAATTATACTAGCAAACCTACCAAATTTATCCTGACGAGCAAATAATTTTGACACCTCTCGACCAGAAATAGCTACAATACCCATAGCAGTTTCAAAAAGCTCTTCTTGTTTAATCTGAAAAAGCTCTTCCCTTGGGTAAGCAGCCAGCACCGAAACTAGCTCTTTACCATTATGCCCACTAAGATCAAAACCCGATTTATTAATAACTTTTTCTATTTTTCTTCTAATTATTGGTATTTTTTTTGCATTTTGGTAAAATACTAGCGATGTAAATAAACCAAAAAACCTATGCTCACCTTCTAAATCTCCTTTTTTATTATATTTTTTAATTCTAATAACATCCAAATGAGCCGGCCTATGTATTAAAGACTTATTATCCGATTTAGTAATCTCAATAACAGCATTTTCAAAATCACTAGTTTCCAAAAGGTCCCTGCTAACCACCTTAAGGTCATCTGGATCACACAGCTTCAGAATACCCAATTTACTGTCATTTAATGCTTTAAAATTTGCATTAAGCTCACCCATTTTTATGCTATATTCAGCATAACCAAGAAAAACAAAAGCATTATCTTCAATCCAATCTAAAAAAGCTAACGACTCTGATAAGTCGTTTTTATCTGCCCTTATGTGCAATTCTTTAATATCGTCCCTAACTACAGTTAGCTTATCTAAAACAGACCTCCAATCCACTACTGACTGCTTAACCAAACTTAATACATATTTTAATTGATCAGCTAAACTTTTTTTATCACTATCTGAGCTGATTTTTGAGACTTGGATATGCATTACTGACTCTAACTCTCCCGCTTTGCTCTCACATGACGGCTTAACAAGCTTAATTAGCTTTCCACCTTCATCTCTTTCTACGCAAATAACACGATTTATAATTCTTTCTATTGCATAACCCTGCCTTATAATTTCAGCTGTCAAACTATCTACTATAAAGGGCATATCCTTGGACACAAACTTAACTATGCTATACTTGTTACCTAAAACCGAAGTTTCTTTTGGCGTTGCAATATCAAACTTATCCTCCCCCGGTTTTCTTGTTTCAATAAATTCAAAATTTGATTTTACCAGCTCGCACAAATAGTCATCTCCCTTAGATAAAAGGTCATCATGAATAATGTTGCTGTAAAACAGCTTAGCAAATAATTTAAGATTTTCATCATTAGAGATTTTGCTAATTTTATTTTTAATTAAATCATCAATTCTTTTATCTATAGCCTTAATTGATCTAAGCGTCATAAATACCTCCTGCTTTATGCTTTTAGTGATAACTTAATTTAGCTAAAATTGACCAGGATGTAAAGCAGTTATTTTAAATTGAAATAATTTACAAAAGATTAACAATATAACCATTAATCTCTCCTTCCGACTTTTCTATAGAAACATATATAGAGAACTCTCTAATTTCGCCAGATATATTGGCCTTAACCACACTCCTTACAAAACCATCTGGACTATTATGCAATTCTTCTATTACCGAGCTAATTTCAGGAAAAACTAACAAGAAGTCTGAATTATTCAAAGGTTTATCCTTAAATATCGCTTTAGCAGATTTATTAAATAATTTTACTTTTTTATCTATATCTAGAACAAATATTGCGGCAGGCATATTACCTAAAACTACCTCCAAAAATTCTTTTTTAGCACTAATGATTTGATTGGATAAATTTAAGTCACTAGTTTTTTGCCCCAACAGCTTAACCATGTGATTAAAAGACCTAACCAAAACTCCTATTTCCTCAGATTTAGATCCAGCTTTTATCCTAATGTTATATTTACCTTGTGATACTTGCCTAATAGCTAAAACCATATCCATCAAAGGCATAAATATTTTAGAAGAATAATTAAATGCTAATAATATTACAGAAAAAATAATCAAAATCATTACAAAGCAAAATATAATCACAGATTGAGATTTAACCTTTCCTATATTTGTTTTTAATTTACCATAATTCGAGTTAGCATCTGTAGCATTCTTAACATGTCCTATTATCTTGTCGCTGATTAACCTACCCACAATGATATATGTGTTTGGCATCGTACTAACTTCCATAATTGCGCGGACATAGTTATCATCAGCATCTAAAACAACGCTATAACCCAACTCATTTGGCTTAAATTGATTCTTTAGATCAAAATTCTCCACCTGCGGAAAGAACGAAAAAGAAGTTTTAGCCAAGACTTTAACCTTATCTTCATTATGCACAAAAATCACTGCCTCAGTTAATGACAAAGTTGCAGCCCTACCAGAGAAATTATGATCAAATTTAGCCGGTTCTAATAAAATTTTAGTAGTATTTTGTTCAACAAATTTTTTAATATTATACAAATCATCAATAATTGCTTTTTGCTGCTCTTCTATGTAAATCTCACTAATAGCAAGCGACTCTTTTAGCGTATGATCAACTATACCGTTAAACCAACTTTTAGAACTAAAATGGAAAAAATAAGCAGAAAATATTAGCACAATAAAGACTGGTAATATGCAAATTGAACTAAAAAATAAGATTATTTTTGTCTGAAACTTGAATATAAATAGGTCTTTATTCTTTATGTTAAAGAATTTTTTTGCTTTAAAAACAAAAAAACAACTAATTATAAAGACATTACAAAAATCTACTATAACTAACCATTGTGGAAAATTATTGGCAAGCTCATTTACTGATGAAGCGCTAAATAAAAACGCAAAATTTATCGCGCCAAGCAAAATAGTTACAATAATCAACAATAATGTTGGCTGCTTTAAATTAGCTTTATATTTAAGTAAATTTTGAATTATTTTTCTCATAAAATTTAAGTACACTGAAATTTATTTTATTTAGCATTTTAGTCAATAACAAATTAACAGATCATCCAAAATAAATTAAATCTTATGCATTAAACTGCAAATCCACTAACTTCTTATAAAAACCATCCTTGCTATATAAATTATCATGAGTGCCGGACTCTATAATCTTGCCCTCATCTAAAACTAAAATATGATCCGCATCTTTCACGGTGGAAAGCCTGTGCGCTATTATAATTACAGTCTTCTCATTCTTATCATTAGTCAGGACCTTTTGCAAATATTGTTCATTTTGACTATCTAAATTACTAGTAGGTTCGTCAAGTAAAATTACATCCGAATTTCGTAAGAAAGCCCTTGCAATTGCTAATCTTTGCTTCTCACCCGATGATATCCTAATACCCTTTTCACCAATAAAACTATCATATTTTTCAGGCAAATTATTAATAAACTTATCAGCCTTGGCCATTTTGACAGCTTGCTCAAGCTCTTTATTACTTGAGTTATGATTTGCAAAAAGTAAATTCTCTTTGACCGAGCTTGAAAACAAAAAACTATCTTGTGGCACTAAAGCAAAAACCTTTCTTAATTGGCTTAATTTATATTTTTTTATATTCTTGTCATTTATTAATATTTCCCCTTGATCAACATCATAAAATCGCTGAAGTAATTCAACTATAGTGGTTTTTCCTGCACCGCTACTGCCCACTAAAGCTATCATATCACCTGGCTTAATTTTAAAACTTAAATTATTTATAGTGTTCTCAGCCCTTGATGGATAAGAAAAAACTACATTTTTAAATTCTATAGATTCAAAGCTAACTATATCATCTGTGCCATCAACTATGATAGCCTCCTCCTCTAGCAGAGCAAATAATCTGGAAGTTGACCCTTTAGCTTTTTGGATATTGCCAAATACTTCGCTCATTGCGGCAAAGGAACCTGCCATTAAAATGGTATAAAACAGAAAAGATGAGAACTCTCCTGTAGTTAACTCACCCGCAAAAACCTTAACTCCTCCCTGATATAAAATCACTGCAACTCCAGCAAAAACAATGATCACTACTGTTACCGTTAAAAATGATCTTATTAATATTCTTAATTTTGCAATTATTAAGCTACTTCTCATGGAGTTTTTAAATTTTTCTTTGACGAAATCTTCATTAGCATATGCTTGTATAAGCTTAACCAAAGAGATATGCTCCTCCATTACACATAATAAATCTGCTTGTCTATCTTGGGATATTTTAGAAATTTCTCGTAACCTTCTACCTAACAAAAGTAAAGGCAAAATTACCACTGGAATCAAAGCGAAAACTATTAAGGTTAATTTAAAATCCAAATATAATAAGATAATTAAACAACCTAAAAACATTAAGCTATTTCGCAAAAATATCGATACACTAGAAGAAATAGTACTTTGCAATATTGCTAAGTCATTCGTAATTCTGGAAATTAACTCTCCTATTTTATTTTTTTCAAAAAATTCAGGGCTCAAACCAATTAAGTGATTAAATAAATCAGTCTTAATATCTGCTATTACTTTTTCACCATAGTAAGTAATAATAAAAAACCTACCAAACATCGCAAAAGCAAGTATCGTTACAATTAGCAGCAACAAAGCTAGAGATTTCAACAAAATTCGCTGCTCACCAGAGGAAAATCCACTATCAATAAAATACCCTATGCCCTTCCCCAGAGCTAACATTGAGAAGGAAGTAAGAACAACGCAAACTAAAAATAAGCAGAAGGGTAATTTATATGGTTTTATATATTTAAGAAGCTTACTAAACATTTATTTTAATAGCGTAATTACTTTCTAATTCTGCTGCTAATTTATTAACCAAACTTATACCATCCTTATTTTGCCATTCATTTTGCTTGTATGAAAAATAATCTGCTCCACTAAATGGCGATGAATACCAAATTTTTTCAGTAGCTGAATGCTGATTTATAACATAGGTTCTATCACTTTCATCAATAATCTCTAAAATACCATCATGAAATTCTATAGATAATTTTGCTTCTATATCAATATCCTCGATTTGATCAGCCATATTTTCTAAAAAATTCCCTGCTCTGGTTAAAAAACTTTGTTCTGACATAAAAATACATAGCTGTTAAGTATTAATTAACTAGCAACTCAATAAAATACAATAATTAATTATAAATAAAGATATTTACAAATTGCCTTAAAAAAAAATATATTTATCATTTTGGGCATGAATAAAAAAAGCAAAAACAAAACCAAACTTAAATTCATCTATTTTTTTTGTATCTTCTGCTTAATCTCCCTAAGCTTGTTAAGCATTTTACTTACCACAATTTATTACAGATTACCCGATGTCTCAACCATAAAAAATGTGGAATACAAGCCCTTAATTCATGTATATGACAATAATAGTGAATTACTCAAAACTTATGGTACTGAAAATAATAATTACATAATTTATGAAGAATTACCTGGTTATCTTGTTGATGCTGTACTTGCTATTGAAGATAGAAAGTTTTTTAACCACATAGGTATTGATTTTATGGCTCTACCCAGAGCCTTTATCACCAATATTATATCCGGCTATTATGCACAGGGTGCTAGCACCATAACGCAACAATTGGCAAAATTATATTTCTTAAGTCCTGAGAAAACACTTAAAAGAAAAATTACTGAAATGCTTTTAGCCCTAAAATTAGAAAGATATTACAGTAAAAAAGAAATTCTCGAATTATATCTAAATAAAGCTTATTTTGGTTCTGGTAATTATGGAGTTCATGCTGCGTCATTCGATTACTTTGGTAAGAATGTTGAAGAAATATCTTTGCATGAAGCAGCTTTATTAGCGGGATTACTAAAAGCACCAACTAGGTTCTCTCCCAAAAACAACCCTGAACTATCAGCAAAAAGAACAAATTTAGTATTAGAGGTAATGCTAAAAAATAATTTTATTTCAGAAGAAGAATACGTAGTTAGCCTATATCAGGATAACGCCTGGGACGGAAGTCTATCTAATACTGATAATTATAAATATTATTTAAATTATATTTTAGATAATATTGAAGAAACTCAAATTTTTCCCTTTAATATCAACATCAACACAAGCTTTGATCCAAAACTAACTAAAATTATTGATCAAAAAATTAACCAATATTACAAATCAGAAACCAAATTAAAAAATACGCAAATTGCTGTTATAGCTATGTCTTATGATGGCGCAATCAAAGCAATGTTTGGAGGTTATAATTACAAAAAAAGCCAATATAATAGAAGCGTTCACGCCAAAAGACAGCCAGGTTCTGCTTTCAAAATATTCACTTATATCGAAGCTTTTAAATATGGTTATGATAGTGATGATAAAATTATGGATGAAGAAATTATCATAGATAATTGGCAACCTAAAAATTATGATGGCAAATATAGAGGAGAAATAACTCTTAGAGAAGCGTTTGTACGCTCAATAAATTCAGTAGCTGCTCGCCTTGCAGATGAAGTAGGTATTGCTAACATAATTAATAATGCTAAATCTCTTGGTATTAATTCAACAATACCAAACTACCCTTCTATTGCGCTTGGCACTAATGAGGTTACTTTGCTAGAAATGGTGAGCTCTTATACTGCGATTGCAAATGGAGGATACCAAATAAAGCCATACGCCATCAATAACATTACTGACAATTACAATAATATTTTATATCAAACAGAATATTATAAAGAAAAAATATTAAATAAAAAAATTGCAAAAAAAATCTCCAATCTTCTACATGGGGTTGTTATATGGGGCACAGGTAAAAATGCGCAAATTAATGGAATTACAGTTAGTGGTAAAACTGGAACGTCACAAGATTATCGCGATGCATGGTTTATTGGTTATACAGAAGATTTGGTGCTAGGAATTTGGTTAGGTAATGACCAAAACAAACCTCTAGAAAATATCTCAGGAGGTAGCTACCCCGCCCTATTATTTGCCGATATATTATATCAATATTATAAATAAATCTCATATTTTTTTCATATACACACAAAACACTCTAAAAAACAGAAGCTAATATATAAAAAGATTAAATAATAGTAAACTCAGATATATATATATTATCTTTTGTGTTTTTATATGTTTTTAAGTGCATATCTCTTGCGCAAATATTTTTCTTATATGTTTTTTTATCATTAAGATAGTAACTAAAATTAACTGCTATTTTACAACGCACATATTTTGCAAATAAAATATTTATGTAACTAACAAACTCCTCATTTGCTATATTGATTAAATTTTCATTCCCAACATCATGTAATTTTAACTTTAAAATCAAATTATATTTTTCTTTATCTATTTTTTTAAGAGCATAAGAAACAATGGCAGGATGATCTCCTTCTAATTTGTTAATTATTATATTAGATTTACATAATAATTTTTTATCACTCTGCTCTATTACCTCAACTTCATTAAAACCATATTCAGTCAATAAATTACACAATCTGTTCTGAGTATCTAGATTATTTCCGAAGAGATTTCTATTGATTAAACTAAAGAAAATAACGAGTAAGAGTTTAAATATTACAGCCAATTTATAGCTAGAAGAATGATTAAATATTAAGATCCTCACTTAATTCTTTTGCTGAGAAATATTGTTGCTCTTGTATAAATTTGAATCTTAACTCGGGCTTTCTTCCCATAAGAGAATCAACTTTAGAGCTTGCATCTTCTGCATTTTCTTCATTTAATAACACTTTGTATAAAGCGCGCTTTTTTGGATCCATAGTAGTTTCCTTTAATTGCTTAGGTGTCATTTCGCCCAGACCTTTAAACCTACCTAATTCTATTTTTTTATATTTACGCTCTAATTTAGCTATAATCGTAGATCTTTCATTATCATCATTGGCGTAATAAGTAACCCCTCCAGCAGTAATACGATATAAAGGTGGTATGGCTAAATAGAGATGTCCATTTTTTACTAATTCTTGCATCTCTTTATAAAAATATGTCATTAATAATGATGCAATATGCGCACCATCAACATCAGCATCTGTCATAATTACTACTTTTTCATAGCGCAAATTTGTTTCATCATAAGAAGATCTTGAACCACAACCAAGAGCGACATTTAAATCGCTAATTTCCTGATTAGCTAAAATTTTATCTCTACTACTACTTGCTACATTTAAGATTTTACCTTTTAGAGGCAATATTGCTTGGGTCTTTCGGTCTCTTGCTTGCTTTGCTGAACCTCCTGCCGAATCACCTTCCACTATGAAAATTTCTGTCCCAGCAGCTTCCGTTCTAGAACAATCAGTTAATTTACCTGGTAATCTTAATTTAGATAAGATGGTTTTACGGTTAACTTCATTAAATTTCTTACGGTTAAGCCTCTCTGCAGCCTTGTAAATAAAGTAATCTAGCAAGATATTTGCTTGCTTATTACAATCTATTAAAAAATGTTCAAATTGGTCTCTAACTACATCCTCTATTCTTTTGCTAACTTCCCTACTCACTAACTTTTCCTTAGTTTGGCCTTGAAATTGTGGCTCTGAGATAAAAACTGATAATATAATTATAGAGCCATTTAAGATATCATCACCATTAACATTTAAATTTTTCTTATTTTGTAGATTAGCAAAATTTTGCACACCTTTTAAAAGAGCTGACTTCATGCCACTAACATGAGTTCCACCTAGTGGGGTTTTAACTGTATTACAAAAACTCTGCAGATGCCCATCCGTATATTCGGGCCAAGCAATACACCATTCAACTCTACCTCCTGCTGCTAAATTCTCGTTTCCTGAAAATTTCTTTTCAATAACCAGCTTCTCACTACCACAAATATCTGTTAATAAATCTTCAATACCATTTGGAAAGCAAATTTCCTCCTTTACTGGAACATTCTGAAATTCTTGATATGAAAGCCAATGTATTTTCACTCCTTTGTGCAAATAAGCTTTAGCTTTGATAAATTTATATAATTTTTCTGGTTCAAAATGCGCTTGTTCTGTGAAAATTTGCTCATCTGGTACAAAAGTCACTTTTGTACCAGACTTTGTTTTGACCTCCTCTATAAATTCTAATTTTGAAGTAACTACTCCTCTACTGAAACTTTGACGATAAAGCTTTTTATCCCTCACTACTTCAACTATAACCTCCTTCGACAAGGCATTAACTACAGATATACCAACACCATGCAAACCACCGGAAGTTTGATATGCTTTATTACTAAATTTACCCCCTGCGTGCAAAGTAGATAAGATAACTTCTAAGGCTGATTTATCCGGATATTTAGGATGTTTATCAATTGGAATTCCCCTACCATTATCTGAAATTGAAATTTTGTTGTTAGCTTCAAAATTTACTTCTATTTTAGTAGCATAACCAGCTACTACTTCGTCCATAGAATTATCAAATACTTCTGCAATCAAGTGATGCATCGCATTTAAATCTGTGCCCCCAATATACATACCTGGACGCTTTCTAACTGGCTCTAAGCCCTCTAATACTTCTATGCTATGCGCATCATATTCATCGTTTTTTTTATTTGTTTTTGTAACTTGCTTTAATAAATCAGTCATTTATGCTGTATCGGTGGATTTTAAATTTACGAGATTATCCCTAAAAAACAAGATACTTCTTATTATTTTCAAAGAAAATATGCTTTCAGAAATACAATCAACAATAGAGAATCAAGGAACTTCAATTGAAGCTTGGTTTGCAGAAAAGTTTAAACAATATCCACCCTTCATCTATAATTCTGTTGATTTGCGTTATTCGGGTCACAAAATAACTGCAGTAGACACAAATATATTCCCAGCAGGATTCAATAATCTATCGGCTGCAGCAAGAGATGCATCTGCTCTGGAGTTAAAAAAATATCTCCATAAAGATATTGCTAAAATTTTATTAATAACTGAGTTCCACACTAGAAATCTTAAATATCTAGAAAATATTTCAACCCTTAAAAAAATTATCGAAAATACAGGTCGTGAAGTTTTTTTAGCATCATTTAACCCCGAATTTACACAAGCGATTAATATAGAAGATGCCTTGGGGCAAGAATTAACCATATATCCACTAGAAAGAAAAAACGACTCTATCATTACCATAAATGGTTATGAGCCAGATTTAATTATCTTTAATAATGACTTAACTTCGGGTAGCCCTGAAATATTGAAAAATATCAAGCAAGAAATAATCCCACCTACTGGTATGGGTTGGTATCGCCGTACAAAATATGAACATTTCCAAAAATATAATCACATAGCTAGCGAGTTTGCTAAGGAGTTTAATTTTGACCCATTTTTTATTACTACAGAGTTGGGATTCTGCAAAAAAGTAAACTTTAAAGAACGAAAGGGCTTAGAATGTATTGCTTTAGAGACCGAAAAAACTCTACAAAGAATTAACGAAAAATATAAACAGCACAACATTACTAGCGAACCATATGTGTATATTAAAGCTAATCAAGGCACTTATGGCATGGGCATAATGACTGCTAAAAATGCAGATGATGTTTTTGCAGTTAATAAAAAAACTCGTAACAAAATGAACAGCCTCAAAAGCAAGAAATTAAATGAGCAGATTTTAATTCAAGAAGGTATAGAAACTATTGATAATTATCAAGGAGCACCATGTGAACCATTTATTTACTTAATAAATGGTAGAGCAACAGGTTCTATTCTCAGAATAAACGCCAATAAAGATGCCCAAACCAACTTAAACTCTACTGGAGCTGAGTTCATAGCAGCAGATAATCTTAAGGATTTTTCTACCAAGTTACCTACATATGCTGTAATAGCTCAGCTTGCAGCACTTGCCGCAAAAATGGAAGAATATCAAAATGAGTAAAAGCTTAACTATTAGCGGCTGGGCTCAACATCCTATGCTAATTAGCCAAAACCTCACAGAAATCAGTGATTATTATAATTACATTACTCACAAGAATATCAATTATAATGAGCTTTCCTCACATTATGACTTAATTATAGGCTGGTCACAAGGTGGACATATTGCACTTAAAATTGCCCAAAGATTACATATCCCCAAAATTGTTCTTATTGCTAGCCCATATGAATATTTGCATGAATCTCATGGTATAACTAGAAGTTTACACCAACAAATTGTAAATAACTTCAAAAACAATCCTAGATTATTTTTGAAAAATTTTAAAAATTATATTTGTGCTGGTGATAAATATTTTAGAAAAGTTATCACACAAATAAATAACTATGACTACAAAACTGAAAATTTGCTTTATTGGCTGAAAAAATTACCCGAAATTCCTAAGCTAGAATTAAAGGGTAATCAAGAAATCATGTATATTTATGGACAAAGAGATCAGGTAGTTTCTAGCATGAGTAGAAAAAAATTTGCAACTAGCTTTAAAAATGTTAGGCTTGAGCTCTTTAAGGAGTCCTCTCATGTGCCCTTTTTAAGTGATAATATTAAATTCAATAAATTAATTCATGACTTTAGAACTAGTTAAACAAAATATTAGCAATAATTTTTCCTCAGCAGCTAAAACTTATAATCAATATTCTGAGCTTCAAAAAGAAGTAGCAGCCGAGGTTTTTTTTCGTATAAAAAACAAAATAATGCCAGGGCATCAAATTTTAGATTTGGGTTGTGGCACTGGTTACTTAGCCAAAATAATTAATGCTGAAATGCTTTTATCTGGCTTTTCTAATCCAGCCCTTAAGATTACTCAAGTTGATATATCACACGAGATGGTAGCAGCTGCGTCACAAATAAAAAACACTAAAACTATTCAAGCTGATATGGAGAAATTACCTCTGCCCTATGATAGCTTTGATATAGTTATATCATCACTTGCAGCTCAGTGGGGTGATCTTAGTAAAATTTTACGTGAGGTTCGCAGAGTAAAAAAAACTACCGCCCCTTATATCATTAGCACTTTAGGCCAAGAATCCTTCAAAGAAATCAGGCAAGATTTTCCTGAGATAAATCTAAGAAATATGCATAATATTGATAGTATTAAAAAGAAATTAGAAGAAGCAAAGATTCCCAATTTATTTGTCAAAAGGCAATTAATCAAAAAAGAATATAGCACTTTATTAGATTTCTTTTACGATCTTAAAAACATCGGAGCAAATACCCAAGAAAAAAAATCAACATTCACCAAAAGCCTAGTAAGAAAGCTTAAAGAAACTAAAAACTATCAACTGAGTTGGGAAGTAATTTATTTACAGAACTTTAATTAATTATGTAAAGCATAAAAACTTATTGCGGCAGCGTTTGATACATTTAGACTTTCTACTTTACTAGATATTGGTATTGAAACCATTAGATCTAAGTTTTTCTTCACTAAACTCCTAATACCCTTACCTTCACTGCCCAAAATTAAAGCTATTTTTTCATATTTTTTTAGATATGAAACATCATTCTTCGCGTTACCATCTAGGCCAGCTAACCAAAAATCATGAGGTTTAATTTTATTTAATAATTTAGTTAAATTAGTTATTTTATAAATATTGAGATGCTCAGACATACCAGCTGACGCTTTTAATAAATGACCATAATCTGAAACTGAATTATGCTCTGTAACAATTAAATCATTAAACCCAAAAGCTACCATAGAGCGAATAATAGCCCCTATATTTCCAACATCAGTAATTTGATCTAAAACTACTAATTGCTTTATGTTAGTAATGTTTTCTAATAAGTTTTGCTCTTGAAATAAAGTTGGCTTGCTAATTTCAACCGCTATTCCTTGATGGTTAACCTGCTCAACGAAATATTTGTTGAAATCTTTGAAATTTATTTGTCTGATCTTTTGCTTAAATAGCAAAACAAATTCTGGCTGATTTTGATATTTATAAAAATTCTTTTCAGTAATTAAAACCTGTAAGATTTTCCTTTTATTTACATTAACTAGCTCTTTTACTGCATTAATGCCATATACCCACAAATTATCAGACACTATCTTCCTATTGCTTTGGAGTAATCTGTCATTAGATTAGTGGTGATATCATGACAGGTAAATTGATATTTATGTTTTTTATCTTTAGTTTCAATAGAGTTAACCCTAGTTATTTCAGCGGCAGTTCCAGTTAAAAAACAATCTTGAGTTTCAGCTAATTCTTCAGGCTTTATTCTTCTTTCAACAACTTTATAACCTCTTTCCTTTGCAAGATTAATAATTGTTTGTCTTGTAATACCATTTAAAAAACGATCCGCTTTTGGTGTATGTAATTCATCATTAATAATAAAAAACATATTAGCACATGTAGCTTCGGCTATATAACCTTCAAAATCCAGCATAATCGCTTCATTATAACCTTCTCTTTCCGCTTTATGCTTACTTATAGTGCAAATCATATATAAACCTGCTGCTTTTGAGGCCGAAGGAGCAGTATCTGGCGCTGGTCTTTTATATTCAGCAAAAACCATATTAATGCCTTTCATCTTAGCATCCACCGAAAAATATGGAGGCCAAGTCCAGGTAGCAATAGCAACATGCACAGAATTCTCTTTAGCGCTAATTGCCATTCTTTCTGAACCACGCCATGCAAATGGTCTGATATAACCATTGCTGACTTTTTGTGTTTTTACAATTAATTTTGTTGCTTCTTCTAGCTCTTCTACACTATATGGAATTGTGTAATCTAATAATTTAGCAGAGTTAATTAACCTCTCTGTATGCTCTCTCAATTTAAAGATGTTATTATTATAAACTGCGGTTCCTTCAAAAACGCAATTTCCATAATGCAAGCCATGATTTAATACATGCACCTTGGTTTCCTGCCACTCTACCAGCTTACCATTATACCATATGTAACCATCTCTTTTATCAAAAGGTATTATTTCTGTCATATATTTTTTTTTATTGCTAACCACTTTTTAGTGGATAGAATTATTTTTAGCAAGAAAAACTATATGTCTAAGAAAATACCAGAATCAGAATTACAAGATTGGCTAAATTATCTGGAAAAACCGGATAATAGTCTAACTAGCAAAGATGAATCCAAAATACCCAGTAAATTAATTATTGATTTGCATTTCCAGAATTTAAATCAAGCGGTTAGTATTATGGAAAATAATTTACACTTTGCTTACACACAGAAAATAAGCAATATTGAATTAATAACTGGCATTGGTAAAAATGAACATAGTCAATATGGGGTATTATATATTGAAATACCCAGAATAATTGAAAGTAACAAAGCTAAATATAAAATCTCCTCTTTTGAGCGTGACCATAAAAATCCAGGCATGATAAATATTAAGTTAAAAATATGAAATATAATCTAAAAAACAAAGCTTTTAGCTTAATTGAACTATCAATTGTAATCTTAATTATAGCTATTTTAATAGTTATAACCTCAGCTGCTACAAAAATAACTTACTCAAGTAAATTAAAAAAAATATATAGTGATTTTGCAATCTATGACAGAGCATTCAAAGAATTCTCTTTCCAGTATAATCAATTACCTGGCGATTTACCAAGCCATTTTAATTTTTGGTCAGACGCAAATTATGGAGATGGAAATGGTGATATATTATGGTATAGTGAGGGTTATTATGCTTGGGAACATTTAAGCAAAGCCGCACTGATTGTTGGTTCATTCGATGGCACAACTAACGCAACATATGATGCAATCGCAGAAAGCAATGTACCCAAAACACAACTAACCGATATTTTATGGTCTGCTTTTGGAAATTCTAGTAAAAATAATTATTCTCTTTTTATCGGAAAATCAACCAGCTCTTTAACCAGAATAGACGAAAACTCTCTGAGTCCAAAAACCAGCTTCTTTCTAGATCATAAATTTGATGATTCATACCCAGAAACAGGCTCTATCAGAATAGATCTAGCATTAACTAATAGCAATTGCATAGATGATATAACCGGCAACCCAAAGAACTATAACAAATCTTCCGATACAGAAAGCTGTGATCTGTATTTTATTTTAAATTAAGTAGAGCACCTATACAGCCTAGCAGCACAAAAAAAATAATATAAAAAACCACTCAACTACAGAAAAATCTTAGTAATAATTACTTTTCCTTGCCCTAAAGCAATTCATTTAGCAATAAATTACTGATAGCTAATTAGTTTTATTTTTAACTTTTCATTAAAATTATAAAAAAATATCTAAAGAGGCGAATAACATTTAAAAATAAATTATTAAATGGAACAAGCAAAGCAACAAGACTTATCCTCAAGAAATTTATTTAAAACAAATGCCTAGAAACACACGCTACTATTATTAAGTAGACTCTAGCGCGATACCAATGCTTGAAAAATTCCACAAATTAAAGAATGAAAAAATCTTCATTCTTTAAAATTAAGAGCCCCAAATATAAACTGCAGCAAATAGAAATAGCCAAACTGCATCAACAAAATGCCAATACCATGCGGCAAACTCAAAACCTAAATGATTTTCTTCCGTAAATTGCCCTTTCTTAGCGCGTAAATAACATACTAATAAAAAGATAGTACCCACAATCACATGAAAGCCATGAAAACCTGTTGCCATATAAAATATTGAGCCATAAGTAGTTTCACTAAAACTAAAATTATGTGCCAATGCGTGATGATATTCATAAACTTGAAAACCTGTAAAGATAAAACCAAGCAATACTGTACAACCAAGAGCTTGAACTAACTCTTTGTGGTTGTTATTTAACAAAGAAAAATGCGCCCAGGTAACTGTTGTGCCAGATAACAATAAAATTAGCGTATTTAAAAATGGTAAGCTCCAAGGATCAATAGTTTTAACCTGCTCTTGAGGCCATACTCCTTCTTTAACAGCCCAAGCACCATCTAATATATCAGCTGGAAAGAAATTTGCATGGAAGAAGGCAAAGAAAAAGGCAAAGAAAAACATGCCCTCTGACACTATAAATAAGGTCATCCCTATTTTAAGACCTTTTCTAACTGGGGCTGTATGGGCTTTATCTTCTTTTGCTTCCCTAACTACATCTCGCCACCACACATACATACTATACAACACCAACAATAAGCCAGCAGGTAACATAATTTTACCAGCAGGTACTTCATGCATAAAAAACACACCGCCAAGACAAAGTATAAAAGCTGCGAATGAAGATAATATAGGCCACGGACTTGGGTCTACTAAATGGAACTGATGTGTTTTCATATATATAATATTATATTTTCGTGTATATTATTAAAAATTATTATTTACTCAAGATTTTTCTTTTAGCAAACCATTGTAATAACATGAAGATTTATGTACTCCATTGTAATTTGGCAATATTTCTTCCAAATTATGCAATTGAATCTGCATGTCAAAAAAAGTTAACTGCTTATCTTTGGTAATACTATCTTCACTCAAGCGCTTTAAATAATCTCTTGTAACAATTTCAGAATTTATATTTTCAACAATCATTGCAGCTATATTAAAAATAAATTTAGGTAAATATGCCACTTTAATATTTCTACCCATTTTTTTATTTATCATTATAATCAGTTCCCCTAAATTAAAAACATCAGGACCAACCAAATAATAAATACTGCTCTTATGTTGCTCAGCAAATAAAATCTTAGTTAAAGCCCTAGCTAAGTCATTCACATATACTGGCTGAATCAAACTATTGTTTTTTTTAGGCAAAGGAAAACATGGTAATATTTTTGATAATTTAATAATTCTATTAAAGAAGCTATCCTCTAAACCAAACACCAAGCTTGGCCGTATAATTATAGCCGCTGGAAATTCTTCTTTAACCAATTTTTCACCCAAATATTTTGCGGTTGAAAATTTTGATATAGCTTTAGTACATAAAGAAGAAATATGTATAAATTTTTTCACTTTATATTTTGCACAAAATCTAGCGATCAATTCTGGTAGTTTTGCATAATAATCATTAAAATCAGCTTTTCTTTTAATCTTGTTAGAACCAACTAAATTTATAACTACATCACTATTTTTGATTATTTGCTCAAGCTTATCAATATCTTTTAGCAAATTAGCTTCTATCAAGTTAATTTGACCAACTGAGCCAGCCACTTTAAGAAATAGGCTTTTATTTGCATTTCTTGAAACTAGATTTATTTTCAAGCCTGTTTTTGCTATTTCTTTTACTAGATACCTGCCAATAAATCCAGTTCCACCAAGTATAGTTATTGTTTTTAAATCTAACATTTTCACCTTATATGCAGTTATATGATATGAGTAAAAAATTAAGATTTAAGCTTTTTTTTCTTTAGTCAGAAATGATTTTAACTGACCACAAGCAGCAAAAATATCTTCACCCCTAGTTTTCCTAATTGGAGCCTCAATACCCGCATTAAAAAGTAGTTCAGAAAATTTATGTATTCGATTATTAGAAGATGAGCTATATTCGCAGCCTGGCCAACTATTAAAAGGAATTAAATTAAATTTTACAGGAATATTCTTCACAATATCTAGCAACTCCTCTACATGCTCTTTAGTGTCGTTGACATTTTCAAGCATAACATATTCAAGCATAATTTTTTGCTCTGTATGCACTACATAATCTTTGCACACTTCGAGCAACTCTGCCAAAGGGTATTTTTTATTAATAGGCATTATTTCGGTCCTGAGCTGCTCATTAGATGCATGAAGTGAAATTGCCAAGCCTACTTTTAAATCATTCTTCATATCTTTAATCCGCGGAATAATACCTGAGGTAGAGACTGTTACCTTACGCCACGAAAAATCAAAACTTTCTGCCAGAATTATGGTTTTGCAAACTTTTTTAACATTATCATAGTTTAACAATGGTTCACCCATCCCCATAAAAACAATATTAGTTATTAACTTTCTCTCTGCCGCAAATTCACCTACCAATTGCTTTGCATAAAATATTTGGGCTATAATTTCTGCTGTTGTAAGATTTTTTTGCCATAATTGTGTGCCTGTGTGGCAAAATTTGCAATTTAAAGTACAGCCCACTTGGGAAGAAATACATAAGGTTCCTCTTTTTTCTTCTGGTATAAAAACTGTTTCTATTTCTTTACCATCTGCTAAGGCAAAAAGCCATTTTATAGTGCCATCTTTAGATTTCTGCTCAGTTACTATGGAAAGCTGATTAATCGCAAAATTATCTTTGAGGTAATTTTGTAATTTCTTAGGCAAATTAGCCATTTCATTAAAATCACTAAAGCCTTTCTTGTAAATCCAATTCCAAATTTGTTTAGCACGGTATTTTTCAAAGCCGGCCTCTGCTATGTCTGCTGCTAAATCATTAAGGGTTAAATCAAAAATATCACGCATCAATCTTCCGCCTCAAAAAAACTATATGATAAAGTAATCTGTGTTACATCCTTAAGGTAAGGGTCATCTTCTATTGCTGGATCTATATAAAATGACACGGGGAAATCCATTTTCTGCCCTGCCGCTAATTTTTGTCTATTAAAACAAAAACATTCTATTTTACTAAAATAAGCACCAGCTTTAGATGGCGTAATGTTATAAGTAGCAGTCCCCGTTAAGCTCTTCTCTGAGATGTTTTTAGCTTCATAAAACACTAGATTATTCACACCAGATTTTGTTTTTATTTTTCTTTGCACTGGCTTAAAAAACCAATCCAGGTGACTATCTGCGTTAAAAAAAACCTCAAAATCTCTTTCCCCTATTTTTTGTGATTCATATTCCACTATCTTTGGTGTACCTCCAAACCCCGTAACTTTGCAAAATAAATTATACAGTGGAACTGAGGCAAAGGCTAAACAAAACATGCCTATTACAATAGCTAAAACTGCATATAATGTTTTTAAGTTTGATTTATCTTTCATTAAAAATACGGCCTTTCAAAAGTAATATCAAAATGTTGCCCTGTTCTTACCATATAACAACGCCCTTGGCCACCTTTTTTTATACTTCTCATGCTTTTTTGTTTTACAAAACATTCTAAAACATTTGATTTATTACCCACCAGTCTGATAATTGATAAATTGTTACGATCATAAATAATACTTCTTTTTATATCAGGGTTTCTAAATTGTTCTATCTTTCTAACTAAACCAGCATGATATAAATCCCCAACGAAAAGCTCGTCATTAATAATCCCCTTAATGATAACTCTATCATTGTAAATATTGTAACTAAAAGTTTCTATATTGGGAAAATGTTGTGATGATGTTTTTACATGACCAACATAATATTTTTCGCAAGCTACAAAAAAGAACATTGTAAAAATAATGATTGCTTTAGATAAAAAATTCATTTTAATATTCTTATTATATAAATTATTATTCATGTGCTATGTTAAAAAAAATCTACACAACTCTATTTTTATTTCTAATTTGCCATAATGTACAGGCAAAAAACTTAGAACATATTTTTGAAGATTGGCATGTTTTAACTAGCTCCAAAGAGCAAGATAAAATTTGTTACATAGTTGCGGTGCCAAAAGAGGAGTCTGGAAACTACACTAATAGATCAAAAGCATATTTGGTAGTTAGCAAATTTAAGGATAGAGAGCCAGAGATCAGTATATCAGGGGGTTATCCATATCAACTAGGTAGCGAAATAGAGCTTTTGATCAAAAACCAACCTTATTTTCTACGTAAAATAGAGGGGGAGTTAGCCTGGGCTGAAAATAGCGACACAGATAAAATAATTATCAACGCAATGAAAGCTGGCAGTGTGGTTGATGCTAAAGCTACTTCAACCAAGGGCACATATTCTATAGATACTTACTCTTTAATGGGTTTTACTAAGTCCTATAGCAAAATGTTAGAACTTTGTAAATAACTCAGCTAGACCTTGCAAAGTAAGAGTTTAAATATATATTAATAAGGCTTTTTTAATTAACAAGTTAGAACAAAATAATGCTTATATCAATTGTGGGTCTTCAATGGGGAGATGAGGGTAAAGGAAAAATAGTAGATTTTTTATCAGATAACTCAGATGTAGTAGTCAGATTCCAAGGTGGCCATAATGCAGGTCACACCATAGTAGTAGAAGACACAACTTACAAACTAAGCTTATTACCTTCCAATATTTTAAGAGAAGGCAAAATATCTGTTATTGGTAATGGCGTAGTTGTAGACCCTTTTCACCTAATCAAAGAAAT
The DNA here is from genome assembly GCA_018667735.1 of Alphaproteobacteria bacterium. Lineage (NCBI taxonomy): Bacteria > Pseudomonadati > Pseudomonadota > Alphaproteobacteria > Alphaproteobacteria bacterium. Next base: position 34,066 of record JABIRX010000040.1, read on the forward strand.
TGCTCAAATAGAAGCGCAAGGGATTAAAATAGCTGATGAACAACTAATAATTGCTGAGAATGCTAATTTAATTTTACCTTTACATCAAACTATAGATGAAGTTTGTGAGAAAATTCGTTCAAATGAAAAAATTGGCACTACTAAAAGAGGTATAGGTCCTGCTTATGCAGATAAGGTTTCCAGAAAGAATATCCGTGTTTGTGATTTAGCTGATTTTGACATTGTAGAAAGAAAAATAGATGAATTGCTAAAATTTTATGGCCCAATTCTTACTTCTATAAATAATGTAACTGTAAGTAAAGCTGAAATTTTGCAAAAACTAAAGGAAATAGCTCCGCAGATCCTAAAATATGCAAAGCCTGCTTGGAAATTACTTAATGACTATAAAAAGCAGGGTAAAACCATCATGTTTGAAGGTGCCCAAGGTGTAATGCTAGATAATGATTATGGCACTTATCCTTATGTTACTTCCTCCAATACTATAACTAGTCAAGCTTTCACAGGAAGTGGTGTTGGTTGCGATAAAATTGATCATAATATTGCAATTGTAAAAGCCTATACAACGCGAGTTGGCGAAGGACCTTTCCCCACTGAATTATTTGACGATATTGGCCAACATTTACAAGAAAAAGGTCATGAATTTGGCACTGTAACTGGAAGAGATAGAAGATGTGGCTGGCTTGATTTAGTGCAATTAAAACAAATGATTACCATTTGTGGCATAAATTCTATTGCCTTAACCAAATTAGATGTAATGTCCGAATTAAATAATTTAAAAATATGTTACAAATATAAAGCCTTAGATGGCACTGAATATGATTATTTACCAGCATCACAAAAACTTCAAGCAAGCTTAACTCCAATCTATACTGAAATGCCTGGCTGGAATAGTGACATAAGTTCTATCAAAAATTATGGAGACTTACCAGAGAATGCGAAAAAATACATAGAATTTATTGCCAACAAGCTAGAAGTAACTATTGATATTGTATCAACTGGCCCGGCTAGATCTGCTACTATTATTAGAAAAGATTTTTTTGCTAAGACAAATAGCTAAAAACGAGTTAATTAAGTAACTTATTTTACTTAACTAAACCTATAACACCTGCTGCAATTTTCTTACCTGAGTGGCCAGCTGGCTGAATTTGAAAATTATCACGCCCTGCATGTAGCACTACGGCTCTACCAATAATGGAATTTCTTCCTCTTAAACTTATTTTTATATCTGTAAATTCTGTACTCACTACACCAGATTTATTTGCTCTAACATTTCCTAAATCACCTACATGCACTAAGAAACCATCTTTAGGATTACCATGCTTTACGTTAAAAGGATTGAAATGACCACCTAAATTATGGCCATGATTTCTTAAATCACCATATTCATGTATGTGAAAGCCATGTTCACCAGCTGAAATATTTTGCAATTCTACCTTAATTACAACATCTCCCTTTTTATCATAATTAAATTTGACCACTCCTAGCTTTTGCTCTGTTTCTAAATTATAAACAACAGCTACAGCTCTTTCTGTGGAACGAAGATGAGAAGCACATGAAGACAGAATTAAAGACAGAATAATTAAAGAGATTTTCATTATTTATTATTAAAATATTCTTTTATTTTTTCTAATGCTCTAGCTTCTATTTGTCTAATTCTTTCTTTCGAAACTTTAAATTCAACACTTAAATCTTCTAAAGTTCTTGGATTGTAACTTAATTTACGGTTATTGATAATATATTCTTCACGCTCATTGAGACAATTAACTGCTTGTTTTAACATTGCAAGATTAGCTTCTCTTTCTTGTTGATTAGCATATAAATCTTCTTGGCTTTCTGCATCAGAAGCTAAATTATCTATTAAACATGGAGCATCACTATCTCCACCCACTTGATCATATAGATAGATATCTCCACAATCTAAGCGTGATGACATTTCATTTACTTCTGCTTCTGTTACACCTAATTCATTAGAAATCAACTTAACATCTTCTTGTGCTAGATATTGTTTTTCGTATGATAAAATCTTGTTTTTTAGCTTGTTTAAATTAAAGAATAGTTTTTTCTGTGCAACTGTTGTGCCAATCTTAACCATAGACCAAGAACGCAACACATATTCTTGAATTTGCGCTTTAATCCACCACATTGCATAAGTAGATAAGCGAAAACCTTTAGTTACATCGAATTTCTTAACTGCTCGCATCAAACCTATATTCCCTTCAGAAATAATATCCATCATTGATAAGCCGTAATTTTTATAACTATATGCTATTTTCACAACTAGGCGCAAATGACTCGTAACTAACCTTTCTGCCGCTTTAACATCACCTGTATCGCGCAACTTATATGATAATATCTTTTCTTCTTCTGGCTCTAATAAAGGGAATACCGCTATGCTTTTAATGTAAGCACTGATATCCGATTCTGTGGTTAAAGCTGGTAATTTTATATTTGTAACACTCATAATCAATCTGTTATTCATCTCATGACCATTATTTTTAGTATATTTTAAATATTTTGTCAAATCATCTCTTAATCTGCCCCAGTGTTGTTTTAAGTCTCTTTGAAACATAAAATTGATATGTTTGCTTGCTAAAAGATGTATTTTGGATATAATCTGTAGCATATATTCATCAAGATAAATAATTTTATGTCACGATCATTTCCCCAAACTAGACTAAGGCGTAATAGAACAGATTCTTGGCTTAGAGAATTACTTAAAGAGCATTATTTGACAGTTAACGATTTAGTTTTACCTTTATTTGTGCAAGAAGGTGAAAAGCAGAAAACAGCAATTAAAGCACTGCCAGATATTTACCGCTTATCTATAGATTTACTTTTGGCAGAAATTAAATTAGCCATTAAATATGGTATAAAGGCAATTGCTCTTTTTCCAGTTATTGAGGAAAAATTTAAAACTATTGATGCTAGGGAGGCATATAATCACAATAATTTAATTTGTAGGACGATAAAAGCCATTAAAGCAGAATATCAAGATCAAATAGGTATTATTGCAGATGTTGCTTTAGATCCATATAATCAATTAGGGCATGATGGTTTAGTTAAAAATGGTAAAGTTTTAAATGATGAAACTATTAAAATTTTAGCAAAACAAGCTCTAACTTTAGCAACGGCAGGAGCTGATATTATTGCACCATCAGATATGATGGATGGTCGTATCGGCCATATAAGAACAGAATTAGATAAAGCTAATTTCACAGAGGTTAAAATTTTATCATATGCAGTTAAATTTTCTTCAAATTTTTATGGCCCCTTTAGAGATGCTGTTGGTTCTAGTGAGAATTTAAATAGCGCAAATAAAGATAGCTATCAGATGTCTTTTGCTAATTCATCTGAATATCTTGCAGAAGTTGAACTAGATGTTAATGAGGGTGCGGATATGATCATGGTAAAACCAGCAATTAGCTATTTAGATGTTATGCAAAAAGTAAAAGAGAAATTTTCTATACCTGTTTTTGCTTACCATGTAAGTGGTGAATATGCTTACTTAAAAGCTGCTGCTGAAAAAAACTATTTAGATTATGATAAAACCCTTGTTGAAAGTTTAATCGCATGTAAAAGAGCGGGGGCAAATGCTATTTTTTGTTATGACAGCCTAAATATTGCAAAAAAACTTCACAATAACAAGCTCATCTAATAATCATAAATAGTAAATTGTAGCATAAATTAAACTTTTAATAAGGCCTTCATCATAAAACCTAATTTTATATAAATTAACTGCTTTAAGATTATCTTACACTCACTGTCAATTTTAATTTAGTCATTTCATTTGGTTATACATTTAAAATAACCTCCTTTAGAAAATTAACCAAATATTTAAATCTACGTCACTTGATTAATAGCTCAAATATTTTTTATGTAACCTTATCAAAAATAACTATAAATTATCTAAAGATATATTCATATGGCTTTTAAATTTTATGTAGTTTTTTAACTCTTTCTTTATTGATTTTCTTATAAAAAGCTTTAAACATATTTTTAATAAATCTTAAAATTATTATGCGTTTTACATTACACTTAATTGTTGCAGTTATATTTCTAAACAATCCCACTTTTGCTCGTGATCAAGTAAAAGCTGTAGGTTCATCAACAGTTTTTCCTTTTATTGCATCTGCATCTGAGGAGTTTAGCCGCAGAACTAGCAATAGAGCACCAATCATAGAGGCAACTGGAACGGGTGGTGGTTTTAAAATTTTTTGTCAAGGCATAGGTTCTGCTTATCCTGACTTATCTAACGCCTCCAGACCAATTAAAGCTAGTGAGATTAGCTTATGCGCTAAAAATGGGGTAAATAATATTGCAGAAATTCAAATCGGCTTTGACGGCATTATTATAGCTAATAAAATAAATCATCATAAATTTAACTTAAGTAGAACAGAATTATTTTTAGCATTAGCTAAAAATGTACCAATTAATGGTAGATTAGTTAAGAATCCTTATCATTACTGGAGTGACATTAACCCGAATTTACCTAAACAAAAAATCTATGTTTATGGCCCTCCTCCAACTTCTGGTACCAGAGATGCTTTTGTTGAATTAGTAATGCATAAATCTTGTGACAAATTTAGTGAATTTAAAACTCAATATCCAGATAAAAAAAAGCGTCATAAGATTTGCTCGATAATCAGAGAGGATGATAAATATGCTGAAGCTGGCGAAAATGATAATATTGTCATTAACAAATTAAATAATAATCCAAATGCATTAGGTATTTTTGGTTATTCTTTTTTAGAAGAAAATTTAGATAAGGTACAAGCTGCAAAAATTGATAATTTTTCTGCTAGTTTTGATAATATTTCAACTGGTCAATATCCTATTTCTCGATCTCTTTTTGTCTATGTAAAAACTGACAATTATCCAGCAACAAATTCTCTACAAGCCTTTATTGAAGAATTAATCAGTGAAAATGCTATTGGTGAATTTGGCTATTTAACTGAAAAAGGTCTAATTCCTTTACCAAAAAATGAACTTATAAAAACCCAAAACAGAATCAAAAAAACTTTTCTATAAATTAAACCTCTTAAACTTATCATCTTCCTATTCCTACTGTACTTTGGGCTGTCCCAGCGTTCTCCACTTGAACCGCTCCTCCCTGTTGCTGTGCTACACTTGCTTCACTCAAAGCTCCAACATTTTCTCCTTCCAATATTTCACTTAACCTTTCTGTACTTAAACTTCTATCTGAACTAGCTCCACTACTAAGTGAGCTTCTTTCAGGTTCAAATTTAGCACCACCATTGCTCTGTAGCATTGGATTTTCAATACCTACGCTACCGTTTTCAGGATATACTTTATCAAATCTAACTTCTTGAGATATATCGTCTTTGTTTATCATCTTTGAAACTACTGATTTAAACATTTGTAAATACTTTCGACTTGGTTGTTGTTCCGCTGGTTGCTGCTCTACTTGTTGCTGCTCTGCTGGTTGTTGCTGCGCTGGGCTCTCTTTCTTAAACAGATTCTTTACCACTTGTGCTAGACTTTCTGGTTTTTGTTGCGTTTCTGTAACTGGATCAGCAAATTTACGCTCACCAACTTCTGATTCTCTAGCTAATTTTGGTTCTGCATTAATTTCAGCTAACTTAGCTTTTGCGGTTTTATATTTTGTTAACTGTTCACTAAATGTAGATTGAGTTTTATCCTTCAATTGTGGCTTTGCTTGACTCCTACCATCAAGAAAATTATTTAATATTGCTGTTTGACTACCCTCTTTTAAACAACTCTGCATAATAGCTTGTGCTTGACTCATCTCGGCACTACAAGCTCCCTTATCATGTTCGTTTCTTTCTTCTTGTGTAGCTGCTCTTTCTAACAAATCAGATAGTTTTAGCTGACCATGACTTATTTTATAATCTTGCTCTTTAAGATAATCCTTTGGTATTTTATCTGAAACTCTAAAGCCATACTTATCAGCGCCCTTTTTATCATATACATATTTTACACCATCAACAATAACTCCACCTCTAGATAACAAACCATCAACTGTTCTGGTCTCTCTTACTGTTCTGGTGCTATCTACAGAAAGATGAGTCCCTACAGCTGTTGGATCTTGAGCTTTACTAATAAAAGTTTTTTTTGTTGCAACCATTTCTTCCAAACTTCTCTTTGTTGTGGAATCTATATGTGTATATATTCTAGCTACTGATTCTTCTGCTATTTTAACTAAGTCTGCTTCGTTAAGAGTTGCTAAAATTGATGGTTTCTCTGCATCAGAATATTTTAGTGAGTCGCAAAATTTAGCTGCAAATCCATCTAAATCTGTACCTCTCTCTTCTATTGCCTTGTATTTTGTTTTTGCTAATTGTGTGTCTACTTCAACTTTTGCAGCTTTACTGACTTCTTTAGCAAGAGTAAAACCAGGTATTTTACCAAGAAATTCTGCTGACAATGCATTAACACTGATAGAGGCCACTTGGACTGCCTGACCTCCTAATCCTGCAGGATCTCTAGCTGAGGATAACTGTTGTCCTTTAGCTGCTTTTTGTAAAATAACTTTGCTTTCTGTTAATTTTTGTGAGATTAAGTCTGTCAAAATTTTAGCATTTTGTGCAGTCTTAAGATTTTCCCCATCCAGATTTGGTGAAGAGGATTGAGTTACTATTCTTAATTTATCCTCGGTTATAATTGGCTCTCCTTTAGTAAGTACAGATTTTGTAACTTGGTTTAAACTGCTTAAACCCTTAGCAGTTTTTAACACTTGCTTAATACCTTGGATTTCTGTTTTTAAACTTGTAATACCTGCTGAATTATCTTTCTTAAATAGGCTTGGACTTTCCTTTTTACTTTCTAATTCTGTTAACTCTTTCCTTTTACTGTTCAGTTTAGCTTGTATTGTTTGCTCGCTTAATGATTTC
>JABIRX010000041.1 GCA_018667735.1 Alphaproteobacteria bacterium
GTTATAATTGGCTCTCCTTCAGTAAGTACAGATTTTGTAACTTGGTTTAAACTGCTTAAACCCTTAGCAGTTTTTAACACTTGCTCAATAGCTTGGATTTCTGTTTTTAAACCTGTAATATCTTCTGAATTACCTTTTTTAAATGGGTTTAAACTTTTCTTTTTACTTTCTAATTCTGTTAACTCTTTCCTTTTACTGTTCAGTTTAGCTTGTATTGTTTGCTCGCTTAATGATTTCATATCAGAGTTAGACTGTGTAAATTTATCTACAGCTACATCAAGCTTACCTTGACAGGAGCTCAATTCCTCTGTTCCTTTTGTAAAGCTTGACATGGCTATTGCAGATTCAGCAAGTTCAAATGCAGCTACTTGATTATCTTTCATTTTATCGAAAGATTCTTCTTTTAGACCTTTATTAGCTATTTGCGTGAAAGTAGCAATATAAGAGTTTAGCTCTGTTGTAAAGTTACTACTATCAAGCTCTTGCTGATTTTCTTTTAACTCGCTTAATTTAACTTGTCTATAGCGCTCATCAGTGAGTTCATCAGCTGATTTTACCGCTAAATATTCTCGACATAATATTAAATTCTGCTCAATTAAAGCAACTTGATATGATTTAGTTGCCGCTATTAACTCTTTACCGCTTTCTGGAAGTTCATCTAGTGCCTGCTTAACACTGCTAAATTCACTTCTTATATGAGCTGCTACTTTTTCTGATCGTTTGGACTGATCAGCAAAAGAGGTCTTGCTTGCCTCATATTCTGCTTTTTTACTAGTTAAGTCACCACCAGTCATGCCCTCAGCTTTTAATTTAGTAAGAACTGAACGTAACTCTAATTGATAACTCTTTATGCCTTTTTCTTCATCATCTCTCATCTCTATCTCTCATCTTCTCATCATTATTTATCTTTAACTTTTAGCCACCAGAACCTCTACCTATTGAAGAATTCCTTCCTTCATTTGCGATTTGCTCTGTAAATTTTCCTAATACTGGCTTTGTTATATCGCTTGCTTCATCTACTCTGCTGCCTCTTAGACTGTCTCTTATTTTACTCGCAGCAAACACTGCGCCTCCTGCAGCAAGACCGGCTATACCCATTGTATCTAAAGAGGTTGTACTTAAGACATCTAGTAAACCACTTTCAGCAAGTGACGCTACTGCTTCTATACCAGAAACCTCAACTACTGTTTCTATACCTAGTCCTGCCGCAGCACCAGCAGCTGCGGCTTTACCAGTTTTTTTAGCTAATTTTGGATCTGCTTTATCTTTTAACATTGGGTTTTCAGTTAATACATCTACTTCTCTTTCACCTGAAAATTCTTCAAATTCTGAACTTATAGAGGATTCACGGGCTGCTTCAACCGCGCTATCTCTGGCATTAGGCACTTCCCCAGGATCTCTATATTCTTGCTCAACATCCTTGCCTTGCTTAGCAAATATTGAACCTATTTTATCTTTAGCTTGTTGTTTAAGAGTTTTTTTACTTGCAACTATATTTGCTTCCTTTTGTACATCGGGGCTATTAACCGCATTTCGTATATCTTCTTCATTTATAGAGTTTATTGAGTCTCTCTCTCCAACCTCTCTGCTAGATAATGATTCTGCTGTAGATAAAATTAAATCTTGATATTCTGCTTTTGCTGCAAAATAAGTTTTTAGGGCTTTATCTAATTCACTTTCTTTAAATTGTTCTTTGGTGAGTGACTCTTCTTTTTTTGTAAAAACGCTCAGAATCGAAGAAGATACTTCAGGCAAGAATTCTTTTTTTATTTCAGCAAAAGATTTTCCTTCTAGTGATTCCAATTCTATTTTACCTTCTTCATTCATTAGTTTTTGTTTTACATCATCTCGAAGCATAGCAGTAATTTTTGCTGCTGCTATATTCATGTCGCTCTCACTTTTTCCTTGCTTAAGCGCTAACTCTTCTGCACGATTTTCAGATACTTCTGCATATGATATTTGCCCCTGAGTTTCAAGCTTATATCTTGCTTGTGTTACATAATTTTCTGGTAAATTTCTTACTAATCTAAAGCCATATTTTTCTGCACCCTTGGTAGCCTCCACATATTTTTCGCCCTGATATATAACACCACCTCTAGATAATAAACCCTCAGCCGTAAGTTTACCTTTACCCTTACTATCTTTTAATCTTCCCAATTTAGTGTTAGTTGGCTGATAAGATGAACCTAGTTTGTTTTCTTGACTTACTGCCTTTGCTAATGTGTCATATACAATATCTCTACTTAAATTTTTAGTCTTAATTTCCCCTCCTAGCTTACCAGTTATTCTACTTACTGCTATATTTGCAATATTATCTAGCGCAGGTTCTGTTATTTCGGTTAAAATAGATGGTTGATCTTTATCTGTATAACTAAAACTTTCAGCAAACTCTGTTGCAAAAGCTTTAATTTGCTCTTCTGTTAAATGATTGATTATATCATATTTCTTTTGAGCATGATTCATTAAATTTGCGCTATTAGCTTCCTCTGCAGCATCAAGTAACAAAGTGGCAATATTAGTAAGGACTGGTATAGGGATTTGATCAACAAATTCGCTAACAACTTCAATAGAAGTACCAGCTGCGGTTAATTGTGTTTCCTCAACTAAACCATCAGCCACCAATTTTAATAAAGTAATATTTTGTTTCATTGTAGCTTCAAAAGCTTTGGCTAACTTTGTTACTTTATGTTCTAATTTTAATTTCTCCTCTTCTCTAATTTCTCTAAATTCAGGCGATAAATTAACAAAATCAGTTTTTGCTACTATGCCATGCTCCATTTTACCAAAATTATCAAGTTTAAATTCTGTCATAGCTCCAGATTTCTCTTGATATGCAAGTAATTTAGTAGTTTTAGCCACACATTCTTCCAACTGCTCATTTATAGTTTGCACAGATTTTTCTTCTTTACTATTTAGCCTTCGTGAAAAACCTAGGAAGTTTTTTGCTTGAGTATTAATTGATTTTTTATCTCTGATTAATAACTCTTGCCTTTGCCTTAATTCTGCAACCTCTTGAGTTGAGGAAGATAGCTCTTTCCTTAACAATTTACTAGCTTCCTGTAAATGTCTTAACGAGCTTTCTTGTAATATATTAGGTGAAGCTGCAGAGCTGGTTTGCTTTGCATATTGATAAATCTGTTCAACTGACTTTACTATTTCTAAACTTATTTTCTTTTCCACTAATTCAGGCAAGGCTGCCTCTGGCATAAACTCTATCATTTTTGCAAATTGCTCAGATTGAGCAAGCATTTCATTTAGCTTAGGCTGATTAATTGTTTGATTATAGCTATCTTGCAATGCTGCAAGCTCAAAGGTGAATTCTCGATCTGTTAGATCATATTTGAAATTTTCACAATTGTTAATTGCTAAACTTAACTGAGCAATATTATATGTTTTTGCTGCTTGTATATATTCAGTTTCCGCAGCTTGGAGCTCTTTTAGATTTTTTTTATTACCCTGAACTAAGCTACTCTCTATTTCACTTTGTACTTTCCTTATGTTACTAGCAAAATTTTCTTCAGCTTGTTTCATTTGCACAGATAGTAACTGAACATCATTCTTGCTAAAACTCTCTTGTGACTCAGCTTTTAAACCATATTCTACAGCAAGCTTTCTGCGATAACTTAGCAAATCTTCTTTCAAAGTTAGTACTTTTTGTGCTACTGCTATTTTTTCACTAGCTAAATCTGCAGAATTTTGTACATCTAATATTTTAGCTGGTCTGGTTTGAGGTTTAAGTGTAATTGTTTTTTTTGCTGTTACTTCACTCTCACTCTTACTTACTGTTGCTGAAAGAGTTTTTGATAAACCTTCATATAATTTCTGCGCTTTAGCTTGTATACCTTTTTTACTCTCATCTTCTGTGATGTCTGCTAAAACTGAACTATCTAATAATACATCTCTTATACTAGCTTCTTCGCCTACTACATCTCTTGCTTCCACTTCTTGTTCTCTATCTTCAAAGTCTGCCGATGCTTGCGTTGCCACTTCTAATTCAAGTTCTCTAGCCACTTTTAAGTAAGATGTTATATTTTCTGTTAACTCCTGTTCTCTTACTCCCGCTTTAGTAAGCTGCGTTTTTCTTCCTACAGCCAAATTAATCATGCCAGTGCTTAGATATTTTTCTTTGAGCCGAGCTAATGAATTTTGTTCTAATTCACCAATAAAAAAATTCATTTTTTCTGTATTATCAGCTCCAGTTAATTTAGCCTTCACTTCTTCATTTAACATAAAGTAAATTTTTTGCTTAGCTATTAACTCTTTACCTTTTAATTCTTGGATCTTTAATTCTAATTTTTCCTCTACACCGCTCTCTAATTCAGTGACATCAACTTCTGCTCTTTTTTCTAATTTAAATTGCGTTCTAGTAATATAACCTTCTGGTAATTTACTAACAACTCTAAAGCCGTATTTTTCTGTACCTTTCTTTGCGTGTAAATATTTTTCTCCATTGTAAATTACACCACCTCTTGAAAGAAAACCCTCAGCTGTAATTTTACCTTCTCTTGCACTTTGCGCTGTTTTAGCCAATTTACTATTGGTTACTTGATATGATGAGCCTAAGGAGTTTTCTTTGGTAACTGCTTGTAATAATGTGTTTTCTATTGAACCCACTCTTAAATTATCAGCCTTAATTAAACCACCTAATTTTCCAGTTATTCTACCTGCCGCAATCTCAGCAATTTTATCAAGAGACTCCTCGGTTATATCATTCAAAATAGAAGGTTGATCCTTATCTGCGTAATTATAACTTTGCGCAAATTCTGTTGCAAAAGATTTTATTTGCTCTGTAGATACAGAGCTTATTACCTTATATTTGCTTTTAGCTATTACCTGCAAAGATACCAAATGTCCTTCTTCTGCTACTTTAGTTAGAAGTTTCGCAATATTTGTTATAATAGGTATAGGAATTTGAGAAATAACTTTATCAGTAAGTTCTATACCCACACCTACTGCGGTTAGCTGAGCTTCTGTAACCGTACCATCTGCCACTAATTTTAATAAAGTTATATTTTGTTGCAAACTATTAGAGAGTTTTGTAGCTAAAATATCTGCCTTGGCAGCTCTATCTTCATCTTCTTCTGCTTTTCTCTCACGTAGTTCAGGAGACAATTTTGCGAAATGCATTAGGTCTTTAATTACAAATTCGCTAGCACCTAAATCTGTGGCAGTTAGCTGCGCTAATTTTGGTGATATCTCTTTTGTATCAATATTTATTTGTGCAATTTTCTCGGTTAATTTTGCAACATTATCTTTAATTTTAGCTAAATCTTTTTCCTGATTTATAGAAGGTAATTTTTGTTTTTTTATTTGCTTTACTAAACGCTCTTCAGCTTGCAACTCATAAGTTATTTGCTTTTCTAATGATTTAATATCTAAACCTTCTGCTAGAGAAGATTTTAGTAATAAAGCCGCTTGATCTATTGTAGTAACCGCTTGCTCCTTAAACTTATCTCTTTTTGCTCTTCTACTAAAGTCACCTTTATCGCTAAATTCGGTGTATTTATAAATTTCAGCACTTGCTTTAACAAATTCTAAAGCTAGTTTTTTCTCACTTAATTGATCTAAGGATGAAGAAAAAGTTAATTTGGCTAAATTGGCTAATGTTTTATTGTGAGTCGATATTTCATTTACTTGCCCCATATTTATAATATCAAAATATCTATCTTGTATTATATCAATTTGATACATAAATTCTCGATCACTTGTGCATAATTTTAATCTGTCTATGTCAAGTAAACCTTGCTCTAATTGCGCTAAATTAAATTGTTTTTTTGCATCAACATATGTGATTTCTGCTAGCGACAAGTCATGTATAATTTTTTGGTTATCATAAATTTCTGCACTTTGTATTTTAGTGGAAGATATTTTTAATTGGGCTTCAAATTTGTCTTTTGCTGTTTCTAACTCAGCTTTTGTAATTTTAATATCTTTATTAGGTGGAAGATTTTCCGGCTTGGCTTTGCCATAGGATTTTTCTAATGTTACTTTTAGTGAAGTTAGCTCTTTTTTCAATTCAAGAGATTTTTTGTTAGCAGTTGATATCTCTAACTCTAATTCGCTTTCTCTCATAAATTTTTATATCTAATAGGTTCTGCTTGTTAATTTAAATGTAGCATTAAAAGATATCTGATGCAAATAATATAAAAATTAAAACTTTCTTAAAGAATCATAAGCTATTTTTTTATTATTCCTAAACTCAGTTTTACTAAGAGGAATTAAGCCACGATATACTAGATAACCATCCTCACCAATTAAATCGCTTGAGACTATATGTTTTACAAAATTCTTTAAATTATCTTTATTTTGATAATTATCTTCTTTGATGTAAATGAATAATGGTCTTGAGAGTGCATATCTTTGTGTTTTTATATTTTCATAACTTGCTTCAATCCCGTTAATTTTAGCTCCGGTTAGAAAGTCGCGATTATTATCAAGAAAACTATAGCCAACTATACCGAGAGCATTATGGTTTTGCAGCAATTTATGAATAATGAGATTATCATTTTCACCCATTTCAATATAGGCTCCATCTTCTCTGATATTGTTACAATATTTATGTCTTTCTGTGATATTAGCAAAATTATCTTTAAAAATTTGGTTATGCACACAATTTTTATAGATAATATTCTCAACAAATACATCTCTAGTGCCTGAAGTTGGTGGCGGACCATAGATTATTATATTAGTATTAGGTAAGTTAGGGTTGATTTCTTGCCATTTTCTATATGGATTTTTAATTATTTGTCCATCTTTTGGTACAAATTCTGCAAGTGCAAAAAACAATTCTTTTTCACTTAGATTAAAATGATGAGCTGAGGACATATTAACTAATACTATACCATCATAACCTATTTTAAGATGCGCAATATTATTAACTTTATTTTTTTTACAATTATCAACCTCCTTTTCTGTCATTACTCTAGATGCGTTTGCTATGTCGGCTGCATTTTCACCCACACCAGAACAAAATACTTTAAAGCCACCACCTGTGCCTGCCGCCTCTATTATTGGAGCTCTTTGTTTATATCTTGCAGCATATTCCTCTGTAATAAAACTCATAAAAGGATATACTGTGGAAGAGCCTGATATTCTGATATTATTTGCGTAAATGTTACTGTTTAAGCAAATTAGTAAAGTTACAAATAGAAATATTTTTTTATTCATTTTAATTACCTAATGTTCTGATAAAGCCCGATGAAAAATAGCTAAATGATTTAATTATTTTGACATCAAAAAGCCTCAAACCTTGACTATAGCATGTTCCATAACCACCTTTTGCAAAATCTCGAGCAGAAATTTGGGTTAGGTAGCATTCTATGACTCTATTTTGAGTTCCTCTTATACTTAATATTGCAGATTTATTATTATCATTATTACCATAAAAGTCATTTCTAATTTTATAGACCCCTCCTCTATATTCAATTCCTCCTATTCTGGCTTCCACATAGATATTATTTTTATCTATAGTATAATTAAAGTAGCTGTAAGATTCATAATTATATTTTTTAGTAATGTGAATAGCACCGGAGGATGGTATATTGCATGATGATATAATAGTACAAATCACAATTAGAATAAGAATTCTCATTATTACAAATTAAACATTTAGCTTCATATTAAAAGTGCAAGACTGATTTTAGAAGAAAAAATTAATTTTAATAAAATTTTTGTTGAAATAGAAAAGATAGTCATGTAAAAGCTTAGCACATCATTGCTCCTCGGTAGCTCAGTGGTAGAGCCGGTGACTGTTAATCACTTGGTCGGAGGTTCGAATCCTTCCCGGGGAGCCATTCATCTATTCTCTAACTCGTGAAAATCGGGTTAATTCTAGAAATCAATTACCCCTTCTAACCCCAGTGTTAGCGGGTTCTCAAGGCTTTTTACTTGTCCGCACCAGTTGTTGAAATCCTCTCCATTTTTCCTAA